>JAAZBQ010000704.1 GCA_012513725.1 Chloroflexota bacterium | reverse complement strand
TTGTGTGGCGCGTCTCCCGGCGCGTTAGCCGCCATGGTGGCGCTGGCCGATGACCTGGGCGGCGATCCGCCGGTGGTGGCGAGCATGCACCTCGTCCGGCTGATCAGCGTGCTCCTGTTCATGCCCGCGTTCGTCACCGCGGCGTTCTCGTCCGGCGCCGCCGCGCCGGCTGCGGCGGTGGCCGCGGCCGCTCCCCCCGACTTGCTGACCCTGCGCCTGGTGGCCCTCGTCGCCATGGGCCTGGCGGTGGGGTTTGTGGCCATCCGCCTCAAGATGCCCGCCGCCGAGATCCTCTCCGGCCTGATCGTCGCCGCGGTGCTGAACCCGGCCATCCTCCACGTGCCGGAACTCCCCGGCTCGTGGCGGATCTTTGCCCAGTGGATCGTGGGCGCCGGCGTGGGCACCATGGTCACCCGGGAGAGCCTGCGCAACTTTCGCCCCTATGCCCTGGCGGGCGGCGCGATGACCCTCGGCGTCATTGCCGCGGGGCTGGGGCTCGGGTGGATCCTGGCGCAGGTGACGTCCATCGACCTGGTAACGGCGATCATGGGTTGCTCGCCCGGGGGCGCCGACACGCTGATCATCCTGGCCGGCGAGTTGGGCGCCGACCAGCAACTGGTCGCCGCGATGCACGTCTCGCGCCTCGTGATCCTGATGCTGCTGCTGCCGATCATCAGCCGGGTCGCCACGACGCGCTTGGCGCCAGGCAAGGCCCAGCCCGCCGCAACCCACGCTGCCCGCTAGAGGTCGCCCCGAGGGGGCTCGTCGGCGCTCCCCCCGATGCGGCGCAGACGCCCCTCCAGCCGGTCCAGCTCCGACGCGATCGATCGCTGGCGGCGCCACATGGCGGCGACCAGGCCCAGGGTGCCGGCCCAGAAGACACCGTAGGCCGCAACCAGGTAGACGAGGTTACCCTCCATACACCATCATCCCCTCTTCTTCCAGGTCCTGCACCCTCTGGCGCAGTCGGGCCAGGCGCTCGGCGGCTGCCTCCAGGTGTATGCGCGTGCGTAGTAGGGTGACGTACAGGATGCTGAACGCCCCGATGGCGGTCAGCAGCGTGTAGAGCATCGGCGGGGTCATCGCCATCCCGCCGCCGCCCGTGACGATGTCCGGGTGGATCGTTCGCCACCAGCGGATGGCGAACCACGAGAGCGGCACCGTGCTAAAGGCCGCGATGCCGTACACCGCCGCAAACCGCGCGCCGCGCTCGGGATCCTCCACCAACCCGCGGAGCATGACGTAGGCGAGGTATACGCCCAGCTGCACCGCCGAGATGGTGAGCCGCGGCTCCCACGTCCAGTAGACGCCCCACACGGGCCGCGCCCACAGCGCGCCGCTGACCACGGCCATGGCCATGAAGGCCAGGCCGACCTCCCCCGAGGACCGCGCCAGGCGGTCGTACCGGGTTGCCTGGCGCGCGAGGTAGGCGATGCTCGCGCCGAACGTCACCCCGAACGCCGCAAAGCCGACCCACGCCGACGCCACGTGAAAGTAAAAGATGCGCTGCACGTCGCCCATGGTCCGCTCGCGGGGCGCATAGAAGAAGACCATCGCCAGGGCCGCCAGGATGGCCAGGGCGCTGAGCACCGGCAGCAGCAGCCCGAAGGTATCTCGGGACGTCCGGACCGGTTGGCCTTTCCGTGGGGCCGCCTGGTATCGGGCCATCACACGTTTCCCCTATTCCTCGACAACGTACGGGAACGCCAACAAGGCGATCGCCGCCACCACGAGATCATAGACCACCAACAACCGCAGCCAGCCGCCCACCTGCCCCAGGGTGCCGCCATCGAGCAGCGCCGCCGTGGCCTGCACCGCGGCGACGACGACAGGCGCCACCATCGGCAGGAGCAGCACCGGCAGCGCCACGGCCTGGGCCCTGGTGTTCACGGCCATCGCGGCGAGGAGCGTCCCCGCCACGGCATAGCCCACCGAGGCCACCAAGATCACGACGAGGATGCCCCCCTGCAGCAGCGACACCCCCAAGAGGGCGGCACAGAGCGGGAGGAGAAAGGCCTCCACCGCCAGAATGACCAGAAGGTTCGCCAACGCCTTGCCGGCCAAGATGGCGCCGCGGTCCACCGGAGCCAGGAGCAGCCCGTCCATGGCGCCCTCCTCCCGCTCGTGGCCCAGGGAGCGGCTCAAGCCCAGCATCCCGGCAAAGGTCACGAGCACCCACCAGACGCCCGGCGCCACTGCCCGGGCCGCAGCGCCCCGCAGGTCCAGGGCCAGGCTGAACGTCAGCAGCCCGAGCACGGAATAGACGGCCATGGCGCTGAGCATCTCCTTGGTGTGCACCTCGGCGGCGAGGTCCTTGGCCGCGATGGCCCACGCCTGGCGCAGGAACGTCATCGGGCGCCCTCCGCGTTCGGCTGGGGGGACAGGGCGCACAGGCGGCCGCGCTCGAGCACCACGATCCTGTCGCACAGGGCCTCTGCGCGGCGGGCGTCGTGCGTCGCCATCAGCAGCGTGCAGCCGGCGCGGCGGGATTCCTCGAGGAGGTCGTCGAGCAACGCCCCCGCCGCCGCATCCAGGCCGGTGTGGGGCTCGTCGAGGAGCAGGAGGCGGGGGTCGTGGAGGAGGGCCCGGGCGATCGCCAGCCGCTGCTGCATCCCGCGGGAGTAGGTGCGCACCAGGTCGTCGGAGCGGCCGCCGAGGCCGACGCGCTCGATCAGCGTCTCGAGGCGCCGGCGGGCGTCGGGCAGGCCGTACAGTCGGGCATAGAAGGTCAGGTTCTGCCGGGCGCTGAGGTCCCCATATAGCATCGTGCGGTGCGAGAGGTAGCCGATCTGCCGGCGCACGGCGTCGCCCTGCCGGCGCGGGTCGAGCCCGCCGATGGAGACGCGGCCCGAGGTCGGGCGGCTGAGGAGGGCCAGGATGCGCAGGAGCGTGGTCTTGCCGGCACCGTTGGGGCCCATGAGCGCCACGTACTCCCCCGCCGCAACGGACAGGTCCACCCCGGCCAGGGCCGTGCGACCGCCGAACCGCTTGACGATGCTGACGGCGGAGACCATCGCCCCGTCCGGACCGGTGCCGGCGGCGGGCACTAGCGGCCCCCTCCGCGCCCGGCCGCCCAGGCGACCTCGTCGGCCAGCCACTCGGCCGAGATCGGCCCCACGTGGACGTACGACAGCGCCCCGGCAGGATCAATCACAAAGGTCTCCGGGACGGCGCGAACGCCATACGCCCGGGCGGTGGGGTTACCCGACGCATCGGGCCCCACCGGGTAGGGGATGGCCCTCTCGCGCGCCTCCCGTTCGACGGCCTCGGGCGAATCGTCATAGTACACGCCGAGGAACGCCGCACCGTCCTCGCCCTGCTCCGCATGGGCTCGGGCCAGATCCGGGTACTCGTCCGCACAGGTGGTGCACCAGGTGGCGCCAAAGTGCAGCACCACCACCCGTCCGGCATAGTCCGCGAGGGATGCGCGCGTCCCGTCGAGGAGCGTGAGGCGCACCTCCGGCGCCGGCCTGCCCAGTGCGGGCCGCCCGCCCCCTGCCAGAGCCTCCAGCGGCCGGGCCCACAGGACCAGGACCACGCCGACGAGTGCCAGGGTACCCGCGCCGGCCGCGGCGTGCGCCGTGCGGCGCCGTGGTCGATCTTGCGCCACGGCATGGGCGGCGCGCGCATCCGGCCACACCGCGACCATACCGCCGGCCAGCAGGAGGAGCCCGCCTACCCACAGGAAGCTAGCCAAGGGGTTGCGCACCAGCCGGAGCGTCGCCTGCCCCCCGTCCGCCGAGACGCTGGCCAGGGCCAGGTAGACGTCCTCGCGCGGCGCCGAGTGCACGGCGGGCTGCGACACGACCTGCGCGCCGCCCGCCGCGGCGTACAGGCGGATCTCGGGCGTCAACGTGGTCACGTACGCGGCGTCTCGGTAGACCCCGATCGACGCGCGCTGGATGATGGCGTCCGCTCCGCGGTCGGCCGTGGGTCCCTCGTACACCAGCCGATAGGCGCCCCAATCCTGGGGAACGCCGCGCTCCAGCGTGCGCAACTCTTCCCTGGCATAGCCGCGTGTCCCGATCACCCCGAGCGCCAGCAGGATCACGCCGAGGTGCACCAAGGACCCGCCGTAGCGGCGTCGCCCCGATCCGGGCAGGCGCCAGAGGGCCACGGGAACGCTCTCGCCCCGGCGGCGCGCCCGACGCAGCGCATCGCCGAGGTACTCGGCCGCCACCGCACCCAGCGCGAGGCCCGCGGCGGCAACGCCCAACAGGCCGAGCCAGCCGCGCATGCCCCCCGCGTACATAATTGCCGGCAGGGCGACCGCGGTAACGAGGGCCACGGTTCCGTGGCGCCGGACGAGCCGCGCGCTGCGCGCCAGCAGCGGACACACGCCCAGCAGCGCGACGAGCAGCCCGAACTGCGGCCCCGTCACCCGGTCGAACCAGTCCGGCCCCGCCTCCAGCCGCTGGCCGGAAAGGGCCTCGGTGATCGTTGGTAAGAGGCTGCCCACCAGGATGGAACCGGTCAGCGTTACCAACAGCACGACGGTGAGGAGAAAAGTGAACTCGCGCCACGACGCCGCCCGCGGCGCACCGGCGTCCGCCCGCCACTCTCGCCAGCGGACCGCCAGCAGCGCCGCCGGAGCCGCAGCGGCGATGGCCAGGGCCGCCAGGTACGGTCCGCCCAGGTTCGAGCGGGAAAAGGCATGCACCGACTGGATAACGCCACTCCGGGTCGCATAGGTGCCGACGATCACCAACAGAAACGAGGACACGGCCAGGCCCAGGTTCCAACCGCGAAACGTGCCGTCGCGATCCTGCATGGCGCTGCCGTGCAGCAGGCCGGTGGCGGTGAGCCAGGGGAGGAGGCCGGCGTTCTCCACCGGGTCCCATCCCCAGTAACCGCCCCACCCGAGGACGTCGTACGCCCAACGGGCGCCGAGGAGCAGCCCCAGGCCCAGGAGCGCCCACGCTCCCAGCGTCCACCGCCGCGCGTGGGCGGTCCACTCGCCAAAGCGACGGGTGATCAGCCCGGCCACGGCATACGCATAGGGCGCCGCCATCGCCACATAGCCCGCGATGAGCGCCGGCGGATGGACGACCATGCCCAGGTGGCGCAGCAACGGGTTCAGACCCAGGCCGTCCTCTGGCACGGTGGCGCTCGGCGCAAAGGGGTTGGCGAAGAAGAGGAGGATGGCCGTATAGCCCGCGGCGACGATGGCCAGGATGACGGTCGCCCAGCGATCCAGCGGATCGCCGGTGCGCCGCCACCTGCGGTAGACGAGGAGGGCCAGGAGCGCTTGTAGGAAGGCCCACAGGAGGAGCGAACCCTCCTGGCCGCCCCAGAGGGCGGCCACCCGTAGCCAGGCGGGCAACGCGCGACTGGAATGCGCGGCGACGTAGGCGATCTCAAAGCGGTCGCGCAGCAGCGCGAGCAACAGGAGGGCCAAGGCCAGGCCCAGAATCCCGACCGCCGCCTCGCCGGCGCGGCGCGCGAGCCGTTCCATCGCGTCCCGGCGGCCTGGCCAGGCGCCTGCCACCGCCAGGCCAGCCAAGGCTAGCAGTGCGCCGCCGATCAGGACCGTCCCCGCCGTAGCCAGGATCATTCGCTGCTTGCCTCCGCCGCAGGTGCGTCCGAGGGCGCCCCCTCCTCGTAGCGGCTGGGGCACCGCAGGAGGAGCTCGTCGGCCTGAAGGACACCGTCGGCGTCCAGCGTGCCGCGCACGATGGCCTGCGCCTCGTGGCGGAGCATGTCCGGCTTGATGTTCTCGTACAGCACACGCACGCGGGCCGCCGCCGGGTCGTTCGCCGCGGCCTGGAGCGCCGCCTCCTGGCCGCCGGCCGCCTGCACCGCCTGCGGATCGCCGGGGGCGTGGGCCATGGCGAACTCGAGGCGCGGCGCCGCCGGATCGTAGCGGATGGTATCGCCCACCACGGCACCCGACACGGTCACGCGGCGCCCCACTTCCGAGGGCCCCAGGGCGCGCAGCTCCTCGACGGTCAGGTAGAGGCCGGCGGCGTCGGGCGTGCTGGACAGGATCAAGTAGGCGACCGCCCCCACGATGAGGAGCGCCGCCACAACCTGCCGGGCATGACCCACGATGACACCTCCCCCGCACACCCTGCCGAATCGGCCGGACCGGTGGTCGTCGACCGGCATCTAGTATAGCGCATTCCTGCGTGCCGGCTACCGGCGGCACACGATGGACTCGGCGGGAGCCTCAACCGCCCGTTGCTTGGTCACGATCCCGTCGCGGATGCAGTATAATGCGTATAGGAAAGCGCCGGGAGTCGCCGGTCCGCCCGTCGTTGATCACCTCTCCCCGAGTCCCCGCGCTCTCCGGCGCAGCGAGTGCGTGCCCTGGAGCCCGGCGATCGAGCGCTGCCCGCCGCATCAGGGCGGCGCGCCGAAAGGAGACGGTATGGAACTGTACGGATTCGCCGCTCTGACGCCCGAGCAGCTGGCCCGGGTGCAAGAGACGGAACGCGAGACCGGCACCCGGCTGCTGGTCCTTCGGGCGTTGGAGATCGCGCCCGACAACCTGACCACTGACCAGCTCGAGGCACTACAGCGCCTCGAGGGGGAGCTGGGTAACATCATCCTGGCGGTAGAGTAGCCGCCAACTCGCTGCCCGACGATCGTAGCCCACTGTGGACGGATCCTCGGGCTCTCACATAGGACGACACCGCCATGCCCTGCACCCGACCGCTTGGAGCCACCCAATGACGCGCCTCGACTCGCTGGAGATTCGGCCCCTCGCGCCGAGGGACCTCGGCGTGTATGCCTCGGTGCCCATCCGCTTTGAGGTCCGCTCGCGACTGCGGGTGGCCCTCCTGGATGGCGGGCTGGGCGGGATGCGCCTGATCGAGGAGTACGTCCAGCCCCCTTATGTCAAGGATTACGACACCCAGGATGGCGGCGACCTCCCGGACCCGCTCCGCTGGCCGGAGGAGTTTGACGTCAGAGAGTGGGGGTTCTTCCTGGCCCTCGAGGATAGCCTCCCGGTGGGCGCGGCGACCGTGGCCTGGAACACGCCACAGGTGCGCATGCTCGATGGCCGCACGGACCTCGCCGTGCTGTGGGACCTGCGCGTCCGGCCGGAGAGTCGCGGCCGCGGCGTGGGCACGGCACTCTTTCGACGAGCGGCGGATTGGGCCCGCGAGCGGGGTTGCCGTCACCTCAAGGTGGAGACCCAGGACATCAATGTGCCGGCCTGCAGGTTCTACGCTGCGCAGGGCTGTCGGCTGGGGGCGATTCACCGCTACGCCTATGCGGCAGAGCCCGCCGTCGCCCACGAGGCGATGCTGCTGTGGTACCTGGATCTCTAGGCTGTGGTGATCGGCTGTTTGGGCGGGTGAACATCTTTGAAGTCTGGTGAACGGCTGAACCCGCACGACCTCGGTCGCCGGGCGGTGCGGACGGAGCGATTATACTGACCGGTCTATTCTCCGAGTGGCTGGGCTCGCCAGACTCCCTGTCGTGCCGTGCGCAGACAGCGTCGCTGCAATGAGGCAATCGGGCGATTTGCCCGCCTGGCGCCCGTCCGGTACCATATACTGATGGCTCTCACGCACCCTGGGCGCGCCGCGATTGCCGGCGTGCCCGACGGAGAAAGGCTCATCAGCGACGTGAAGACCGACCGCCTCGGCGCCTGGCTCGTCAGCGAGGCCCGCGGCCAACTGCGCATCGCCCACGAGGCGGGCGAAGGCCGGCCACAGATCGCCGCCCTGCACCTGCGGGATTCCTACTTGCGCCTGAACTATGGCCCCGGCGCCGGCTGGGGCACGTCCGTCATCCTGCTGCCCGTGTACTGGTGCGATGGCTGTTGCCACCACGGCGCCCGGGTACGGGCCTCCTGGCACACTCGGGGCCCCAACCTCGTGCTGGGCCTGGGGGGACGCATCGGAGACCTGGACGTGACGCTGGACGTCACCCTGTCGCCGCCGGACGAGGAGGGCGTGCTGGCCCGGGTGGAGGGCCGCGTCGACGGGAGCGTGCGCCTCGACGTGCGCCCCGGCGAGGCGTTCAAGCCGGTGATGCTCTCCTCGATGCGGATCTCGCCGCACGAGTGGGACGCCTGCCAGGCGCAAGCCGGCGAGCGACTGCTCCCGATCCCGGCGGCCGGCTGGATTGGCCCGCAGCCTCCGGTGCGCGCCGATTCGCTCGCACTGTTGGGTGGCACCTGTCGCTGGAAGGAGAACGCCACCACCATCCGCATCGCCCTGGATGAGCCGCTGGAGGTGGCGGGCTGGGTGACGCCCAGTCGGGATCCGAACGATGACAATGTGGGCCTGTGGGCCGCCGCCGATCGCGTGCTGACCACCTGGTCCTACACGATCTCGGCCACGCATCCCGACGCCGAGGGCGACTCGAGCGGCGGGCAGCCGGGGGCGGCGACTAGGCAGCATGCCACCGCGGACGTTTCGGCAGTGCCGCGGGCGGCGATCCGGCGGTAGACCGCCCCATCCCCAATCACCCGGTAGCCAGGGCGTGTCGCCGTACAAGGCCATGGGAGGGAGAGCCATGTCGCACTGCCGCGTATCAGCACGTTGCCTCGCGATCGTTGTCGCTGCGCTGGTGTTGGCTGCCTGCGGCCACACCGCCCTGTCCCCCGACCCGGTCGCCGTTCCCCAGCTCCCGACCGCACAGACGCCGGTCCTCGCCCCGACGCAGACGCCAT
This sequence comes from Chloroflexota bacterium, assembly GCA_012513725.1. Taxonomy (GTDB): domain Bacteria; phylum Chloroflexota; class Anaerolineae; order UBA1429; family UBA1429; genus JAAZBQ01. Next base: position 628 of record JAAZBQ010000704.1, on the reverse strand, counting down.
CGCCCTCTCTCCCGCCCACGGTCACTCCCCGGCCGACCGCGACGTTCACGCCCACCCCCTCGCCTACTCCGGATCCCTACGCCGGGCTGACCATCGCCGACCTCCGCGCCGCCCAGGACGCCCGGGCCGCCGCCTACCGCGGCGATGAGCTCACGGTCGAGGAGGACCTGGGCGCCAACGAGGCGTTCACCCGCCTGCTGATCTCCTATCCCAGCGGTGACCTGACCATCCACGGCTTTATGAACGTTCCCCACGGCGACGGCCCTTTCCCGGTGGCCATCGTCCTGCACGGGTACATCGATCCCGCCGTGTACCAGACGCTGGCCTACACCACCCGCTACGCCGATGCCCTGGCCAGGGCCGGCTACCTGACCATTCACCCGAACCTGCGCGGGTATCCACCTTCCGATGAGGGACCGAACCGCTTTCGCGTGGGCATGGCCGAGGACGTGCTGAACCTCCTGGCCCTGGTGCGCGCCGCGGCCGGCGGCGAGGGGCCCTTGAGCGCCGCCGATCCCGATGCCATCGGCATGATGGGGCATTCGATGGGCGGTGGCATCACCTTGCGCGTCATCACCGTGGACCCCGGCGTGGGGGCGGCGGTGCTGTACGGCTCGATGTCGGCGGA
>JAAZBQ010000703.1 GCA_012513725.1 Chloroflexota bacterium | reverse complement strand
GGCGGGGGCGCCCCACCGGGTCACCCTTCTCGAGCGCCAGATCTCGGCCACCGACGCCGAGATCGACCGGCTGGTGTACGAGCTGTACGCCCTCACCGACGAGGAGGTGCGGTTGGTGGAGGGGGCGGAGTGAGCGCAACGCAGATTCGCTTTCGAAAGACGATTGACAACTGCCCGAGGTGTGGTATGATGTGGGTGACAGTCCCCGCCAGGCCTCTGGCTCTTGCCATGCCGAAATCGGCGGGGCTATCTTTTTGCCGCAGGGTCCTCAACTCCCCCTACTCCAAGCGGTTCCTCACCATACGGAACCAAGTGGAGTCCCTTCGCCAGCGAGGCCTTGCCATCCCGAGCGCTACCTCGAGCGGCGCCTTGAGGACCCGCCATAGCCTCAGGATGCTGCGCCGCTACGTCGAGGCCCTCGGCGGGCGGCTCGAGGTGACGATCGTGCCGGGCGACGCCGAGTGAGCCGGGGTCGCCGCGGGCCGAGGTACCGGACCATCGTGGATGGCGGGCTGCCTTCGCGGTGCACGCGTGCTGGCCGCTCCTGAACGCCTCCGGACGCGACGCTCGTTTCCCCTCGCATGCCTCGATGGCTTTGCCAGGAGGCTGCACGCGGCTCCCTCGAATCTCGGAGCACGTTCCTCAAGGACCGGGGGACGGGGCGATTGACAGCGTCTGCTCCTCACGGTATCATGGTGTACCCGCCGATGGGGGCGGGGCCTGATGGGCATGAGCCGGCTGGCGAACGTAAGCAGGATAGCAGGAGGACAGCTTCCGACCCACTCCCGTAGAGCATTCCGTTGTCGCGCGTCCCGGTGCGCCGACCCGCCCGCCATGGCGCGCATGCTGCGTATTCCCCCTTGAACACCCCATCCCCGACCATACCGCCCTCAACCCATGTCTCCAACTTGTGCCACTGTCGCGTGTTACTGCACTTTCTGGAGGGAGCCCCTGACATGAACGACAAGTCCAAGAAGCTTACCAGTGCCGCCGGAGCACCAGTGGTCGACAACCAGAACGCGATGACGGCAGGTCCGCGCGGGCCCATGCTGTTGCAGGACGTATGGTATCTCGAAAAGCTGGCCCACTTTGACCGGGAGGTGATTCCCGAGCGGCGCATGCACGCCAAGGGCTCTGGCGCCTTTGGGACCTTTACCGTCACCCACGACATCACGCAGTACACCAAGGCCAAGGTGTTCTCCGAGATCGGCAAGACGACGGACCTGTTCGCCCGGTTCTCTACGGTTGCAGGAGAGCGGGGAGCGGCCGACGCCGAGAGAGACATTCGCGGGTTTGCGCTCAAGTTCTACACAGAGGAGGGCAACTGGGACCTCGTGGGCAACAACACCCCGGTGTTCTTTCTGCGGGACCCGCTCAAGTTCCCGGACCTCAACCACGCCATCAAGCGCGATCCGCGCACCAACATGCGTAGCGCTACCAACAACTGGGACTTTTGGACCTCGCTGCCCGAGGCGCTCCACCAGGTGACCATCACCATGAGCGATCGGGGCATTCCCCTGTCCTACAGGCACATGAACGGCTATGGCAGCCACGCCTATAGCATGATCAACAACCAGGGCCAGCGGGTGTGGGTCAAGTTCCACATGATCTGCCAGCAGGGCATCGAGACCCTCACCGACCAGGAGGCTGAGGCCATCGTCGCCAAGGACAGGGAGAGCCACCAGCGCGACCTGTATGAGGCGATCGAGAGGGGCGACTATCCTCGCTGGACGATGTACATCCAGGTGATGACCCCCGAGCAGGCGGACGTCATGCCCTACAATCCCTTTGACCTCACCAAGGTCTGGTACCACAGCCAGTACCCGCTCATCGAGGTCGGGTACCTGGAGCTGAATCGCAACCCAGACAACTATTTCGCGGACGTGGAGCAGGCCGCCTTTAACCCGGCGAGCATCGTGCCGGGCATCGGCTTTTCGCCGGACAAAATGCTGCAGGGCAGGCTGTTCTCGTACGGCGATGCCCAGCGCTACCGCCTGGGGGTGAACCACCACCAGATCCCGGTGAACGCGCCGCGCTGCCCAATGAACAGTTACCATCGCGATGGGCAGATGCGGGTGAACGACAACGCGGGCAGCACACTGGGGTACGAGCCCAACTCGTACGGCGAGTGGCAGGAACAGCCCGCCTACAAGGATCCAGCCCTTCCCCTCGCGGGCGCCGCTGACAACTGGGACTTTCGCGAGGACGACTGCGACTATTACACGCAGCCGGGCAAGCTGTTCCGGCTCATGAGCCCCGAGCAACAGCGGGTGCTGTTCGAGAACACGGAACGGGCCATGGGCGATGCGACCGATCAGATCAAGATCCGCCACATCGGCAACTGCCTGCGGGCCGATCGCGCCTATGGCCAGGGAGTCGCCGACGCCCTGGGAATCAGCCTCGATCGGGTCGGCTAGGCTACCGTGCCACTGTTCCCTGCGCGGGGAGCGCCCATGGGCGCAACACGCACCAGGAGCCCGTCAAGCGCTGCAAGCCATGACAGCGCCCCCGCCACCGGACCGGTGGCGGGGGCGCTGTCGTCAAGAGAGAGGCGTCCTGCACCCCATCGGATCCTC
>JAAZBQ010000702.1 GCA_012513725.1 Chloroflexota bacterium | reverse complement strand
GTCGACGACGTGGCCCTGCTCCTCCTTGTTCAGGATGACCAGGCGGAGCATCTCGCGGAGTTGGTCGTAGGTCGGCAACATGGGCGCCCTCCGGCAGGTGTGGCATGTTCCCGGTGATGGTAGCGGCCGGGAGGGACTGCGTCAAGGTCCGTTCGGTTGGCGTGGCCCTCCCCCGCCCACGCATCCCGCAATCGACGTTGACCGGCCCGGGTGATAGGGCTAGAATCGCGCCAGGCTAGATCCCACCGAAAGGCACCCACCATGTCGCCAGCCCTGCAACTGCACCTGCGCTCGCAGCGCCTGACCACCGACGCCGCCGGGCACACCGTCTGGGAGGTCGAGGAGCGCCCCGCGGCCTGGCCGGCCGGCGAGACGGCCCTCCTCCTGTGCGACGTGTGGGACGACCACTGGTCGCGCGGCGCCGTCGAGCGGCTAGAGGCCATGATCCCGCGCATGAGCGCGGTGGTAGAGGCGGCGCGGGAACTCGGCGTGCTGATCGTTCACGCCCCGTCGGACACCATGACGTTCTACGAGGGCCATCCCGCTCGCGTGCGGGCATTAGAGACGCCCCGGGTTCCGCTGCCGGAGGAGATCGCCCACGCCGACCCGCCGCTGCCGGTGGACGCTGCGGACCACGGGTCCGACACGGGCGAGACGACGACCCACCGCCCCTGGACGCGCCAGCACCCGGGGATTACCATCGATCCGGCCCGCGACGTGATCTCGGACCAGGGCGAAGAGGTGTACAGCGTCCTCCAGGCGAACGGCCGGCGGCGCCTCCTGATCATGGGGGTGCACACGAACATGTGCATCCTACACCGGACGTTCGCCATCAAGCAGATGGTGCGCTGGGGCGTGGACGTGGCGCTCTTGCGCGACCTCACCGATGCCATGTACAACCCCGCCAGCAGTCCGTACGTGTCTCACGAGGAGGGCACCCGGCTGGTCGTGGGGTATATCGAAAAGTTCTGGTGCCCCACGGCGCTGAGCGCGGACGTGCTGTCCTCGCGGGCCACCACCGGGTGACGGCGCGCCAGGGGGCCGAGCGGGCATAGGAGCGAGCCACCATGCAGGTCGAACAGGTCATCGTGAACCTCTGCCGGGTGCGGCGGGGGCAGGCCATCCGCAACGGTCTATATACGTACACCGAGAGCGGCACCGTCATCGTGCGGCTGGTCACCGTCGATGGCGTGGTGGGCATCGGGTGGGCGGGCGCCGAGGCTCCCCACGACCGGGTGATCTACGAGGCGGCCAAGGGCCTGGGCGAGCAGGCCATGGGCATCCACGTCATGGATACGGAGCTCCTCTGGGAGCGCATGTACCAGCCCAAGCTGGTGGGACGCCGGGGGCTCACCACCCGGGCGATGGCGGCCATCGACATTGCCATGTGGGATGCGGCGGGCAAGACCATCGGCGCGCCGCTGTACCGCATGCTCGGCGGGTATCGCAGCCGAGTCCCCGCCTATCTGGCCGGCGGCTATTATGTGGAGGGCAAGACCCTCGACGACCTGGCCAACGAGATGCGCCACAAGGTGGGGCTCGGCGCCCGCTATGTGAAGATGAAGATCGGCGGCGCGCCGATGCGCGAGGACGCCGAACGGGTGCGGGTGGTGCGGGAGGCGGTCGGCGAGGACGTCGAGATCATGGTGGACGCCAACAACGCCTACTCGGCGCTCGAGGCGCTGCAGGTGGCCCGGCTCCTGGAGCCGTACCACCCCTATTGGTTCGAGGAGCCGGTGCACGCCGAGGACTACCGCGGCCTAGCCCAGGTGCGGGCGGGGACCTCCATTCCCATCGCGGCGGGGGAGAACGAGTACACGCGCTACGGGTTCCGAGACCTCATCGCTTGCGAGGGGGTCGACATCCTGCAGCCCGACGCGAACGTCCTGGGGGGCATCACCGAGTTCCGGCACATCGCCTCGCTGGCCTCGGCGTACCGGCTGCCGCTGGCGCCTCACGGCTCCACGCCGCTGCACGTGCACCTGGTAGCGGCGTTTGCCAACGGGCTGATCGTCGAGAGCGTGATGGCCGAGGGCGCCGAGCGCCGGGGGATGTTCAACGAGACGATCCTCCTGGACAAGGACGGCACCATCGGGCCCTCCGAGCGGGCCGGCCTCGGCCTCACCCTGAACGAGCAGTGGTTCCAGGATCACCTGGTAGAGTAAGCGTGCAACGCCAAGGGATAGGGACACAAGGGCCAGGACCCGTGGGCCTGGTCCACGGCGCGACGCGCCGTGGCGTCTGTTGGCTCGTCTCTACGCCTTGGCGTCGAGCCCTTGAAAGGAGTGTGCCGTGAGCGATAGTGAGATGATGCTCCGCTATGGGATGAACCCGCACCAGGCGCCGGCGCGGGTGTTCATGTCTTCGGGCGCGGCGCTGCCCGTGGAGGTGCTCAGCGGCGCCGCGGGGTACATCAACCTCCTCGATGCGCTGAACGCCTGGCAGTTGGTTCGGGATCTGCGCGCCGCGCTGGGGATGCCGGCCGCGGCCTCCTTCAAGCACGTCAGCCCCGCCGGGGCGGCCGTCGCAGTGCCCCTTTCCGAGGCGGAACGGGCGGCCTGCTTTGTCGAGGACATGGACCTCACCCCCCAGGCCACGGCCTACGCCCGGGCCCGGGGCGCGGATCGCCTCTCGTCGTTCGGCGATTGGGCGGCGCTCTCGGATACCTGTGACGCGGCCACTGCCCGGATCCTGCGCCGGGAGGTCTCCGACGGGGTGATCGCCCCGGACTATGAGCCCGAGGCGCTGCGCATCCTGCGGGCCAAGCGGGGCGGCGACTATCGCGTGCTGCGGATCGACCGCGACTATGCCCCAGCCGAGGTCGAGATCCGGCAGGTGTTCGGGGTGACCCTCGAGCAGCGCCGGAACGAGGCTGCCATCGACGAGGGCCTGTTCGCCAACGTGGTGACCCGGGCCAAGGACCTCCCCTCGGCGGCCCTGCGCGACCTCATCGTGGCGACGGTGGCCGTCAAGTACACGCAGTCCAACTCGGTGTGCCTGGCGCACAACGGCCAGGTGACCGGCGCCGGGGCCGGTCAGCAGTCGCGGGTACACTGCACGCGCCTGGCGGCGGACAAGTCGGACCGCTGGTTCCTGCGGCAGCACCCGGCAGTCCTGGGGATGCAGTTCCGCGAGGGCGTGCGCCGGGCCGAACGCAACAACGCCATCGACCTGTTCTTCGTCGACGATCTCACCCCGGCCGAGGAGGAGGCCTGGCGGGACAACTATGAGGCAGTGCCCGAGCGCCTCACCCGCGAGGAGCGGCAGGCGTGGCTGGGCCAGGTGACGGGCGTGGCGCTCAGTTCCGACGCGTTCTTTCCCTTCCGCGACTCCATCGACCGCGCCAGCCGTTCCGGGGTGGCCCACGTCGCGCAGCCGGGGGGCTCGACGAACGACGCGGACGTCATCGCCGCCTGCGACCAGTACGCGATGACCATGTCCATCACCGGCCTGCGTCTGTTCCACCACTAGATTGTGGCTGGATGCGGTTCTGTTCCACACGAATGACACGAATCCAGGACGAATCCCGCCCATACTCTTGTAGGACCTAGATAACAAATGTAAAGCGCATAAACTGGGGCCAGATGACATTGTGCGAGGATCATCTGCTGTGAAACCCGCGCGCCATCCCGCTAATGCATCTGGTCTGCTCAGTGCTCCTTGTTGGTGTTATTCGTCCGGCGTTCGTGGGATTCGTGATGGCCCATCCAACAACCTGACCCGAGCCAGACGACGGTAGCGAGGAAGCGAGATGCTGGGCAGTGAGCTATTGCGGGGCGAGCGCCTGCTGCTGACCGCTCTGGGGCGCGACGACGCGGCGACGGTGGCCACTTGGTACGCCGACGCCGAGTTCCTCCGCATGTATGACGCCATGGCCGCCTTTCCCAAGGGGGAGGAGGAGATCGTCGCCCGCATCGAAGAGGCGGCCAAGAGCGACCGGACCTTCCTGTTCGGCCTGCGCACCGCCGCCGACGGCGCGTTGATCGGCCAGGCGGCCATCGAGAGCATCCTGTGGACCCATCGGGTGGGGTGGCTGTCCATCGCCCTGGGCCCCGGGCATTGGGGCCAGGGCTTTGGCACCGAGGCGATGCGGCTCTTGCTGCCCTACGCGTTCGGCGAGCTGAACCTGTATCGCCTGCAGCTGACGGTGTTCGACTATAACGCGCGGGCACTGGCGCTGTACGCCAGGTTCGGCTTTCGCCGCGAAGGGGTGTTCCGCCGCTTTTTGCTGCGCGATGGCGAGCGCCACGACATGCTGCTCATGGGGCTGCTGGCCGACGAGTGGCGGGAGGGTCGGGTCGAGTAGGGGATCGACGCACGGCGGGTGCGGGGCCATGGCCCGCGATCCTGGTTTCTTCTGTACCCCTCAGGTGTCGATTCCCGTCCTGGGCCGAGTTGTGGTACGATAAGCGCGGTCAACCTCGGCCCGCCCGCGGGCGGGCCTCAAGCATATGGGGCAATAGATGACACCTCGCAAGCGATGGCTCCCGGCCGTTCTCTTTCTGGCGGCGATATTGGTGGCCGGCGTGTTGGCGCCCGTGCTGCACGCCGATGACCCGATCGTCCACGTCATGTACTTTTACTCTCCCACTTGACCGTACTGTGAGCAAGTGGCGACCCGTGTGGTCGTCCCCCTGGTGAACGAGTACGGCGACCGGCTGGTGGTGATGGGTCTCAACATCGCGACGGAGAACGGCAACCCGGTGTACCGCGCGGCGATGGAGCATCTGGAGGTGCCCGAGGACCGGCAGGTGGTGCCGTTCCTCCTGGTTGGTGACCAGGCGCTGATCGGCGGCGGGGAGATCGAGGCCGAGCTGCCGGGGATCGTGAGCGCCGGCCTGGAGAACGGCGGCATCGACTGGCCGGATATCCCGGCCCTGGAGGCCATGTTCGACGCGGCCGACGCCACTGTCGAGGCCCGCGCCGCCGCGGCTTCGGGCACCCCGCCGGCCGAGCCCGCCGCCGAGGGGACCGCCCAGGCCGAAGGACCCGATCTGCCGCCCTCCGCTACGCCCGAGCCGACCGTCGCGCCCAGTGCGACCCCCACCGTCGAGGACGCGCCCCCCGCGGGGGATTCAGGCACCGGGCTGTTGCTGGGCGCCGCCGGGGCCGCTGCGGTGGCCCTGGCCGCCGCGGGCGTGGTCTGGTACCGGCGCAGGGGGTGACGTGAGCGCTCAGGCGATGCCGCCCCGACGGCCACCGATGCCCATTTCCACGCTGACCCGCGCCCAGGTGGCGCTCAGCGTGGTGGTCGGTCTCCTCGTCCTGGGCGTCGGCGTGCTGCTGGTCACGTCCTACGTGAACATCACCACCACCTCTGCGGCGTTCGAGATGGGCTACTATCTCGCCGACCTCGCCGACGTTCAGCGCGGAGTGGCCCAACTGCAGGTGGAGACCGTGGGCAACCTCTACAGCCGCTCCGCCGACACCTCCCGCGCTGAGGCCGAGCGCGCCGCTCTGGACGAGCGCATCGATCGGCTGTGGGGCAAGTCGCTGGATAGACCCACGGTGCTCGCCTTTCTCGAAGACCTGCGCGAGAGCCTTCGCGAGTACGACCTCCTCCTTGCCCGCCTCTCGGCCAGCCCCCTGCCGGGCAACATGCTGGGCGCCGAGCGGCAGTTCGTCGCGCTGCTGCGCGACCTCGAGGCGCGAGTCGGCGAGTTCTATGACCGGGAGGAGGCCATCTTTTTCGCCTCGGTGGGCGAGGCGCTGCGGGCGCAACGCACCTCGCAGGCGCTGCTCTTGGTCATCATGCTCCTGATGCTCGTTTTTGGCGTGGCGATGGCGCTCTCGGTGCGCGCGCGGGTGAACACACAGTTCGAGCGCGCCTATCGGCGGCTGGAGGAAGAGGTCGCCGAGCGCCAGCACGCCGAGGCGGAGCAGCGCAGGCAGGCCGAGTACCTCTCCGCCCTCCACGAAACCAGCGTGGGCATGATGAACCACCTGGACCTTTCCGACCTGTTGCAGACCATCCTGAACCGCGCCGTGCAGCTCGTCGGGGCGCGCGATGGGTTCATCTTTCTCGCCGATCGCTCCGGTGAGGCGCTGGAGATGGCCGTGGCCACCGGCCAGTTCCAGTCCTCCCTCGGCTTTCGGTTGGGCCGGGGCGAGGGGCTCTCCGGTCTGGTCCTGGCCGAGGGCCGCGCCATGGCCGTGGAGGACTATGGCTCTTGGGACGGGCGCTCGCAGGACTATCGGGGCCCCGCCATCCGCGCGCTGGTGGGCGTGCCGCTGGCGGCCGGTGAGGCCGACGCGAACGGCGTCCTGGGGGTGGGATGCTGTGCCGGTAGCGACGGCGCCGCGGAGCGCGCCATGGGGCAGGCCGAGATCGGCATCCTGTCCCGCTTTGCCCAACTGGCCTCCATCGCCATCGAGAACGCCCACCTGTTCGCCGAGGCGCAGGGGCGCATGCGCGAGATCGAGGCCCTCTACCGGGCGGACGCCGAGCTCTACGGCCATCTGAACCTGGACAAGGTGCTGCAGTCGCTGGCCGACGTCGCGGTAGACATGCTGCAGGCCGACAAGAGCAGCGTCCTCTGCTGGGACGAGGCGGGCGAGCGGCTGGTGGCCCGCGCCGGCCGGGGGTTCTCCCCCGCCACGTTGCGGCGCATGGCTTTCGCCGCCGAGGGCCGGCTGGGCCGCGCCGTGGCCAGCCGCGAGCCGGTGCTCGTGCAGGATTCCGAGGCCGAGGCGGACGCCATCGCCGCGGTGCTGGCCGGGGAGGGCGTCCGCTCGTCGATCCACGTGCCGATCATGCTGGGTGGCGACGTGTTCGGCCTGTTCAACATGCACTATGCGCAGCCCATGGTGCTCGATGAGGAGGAGCGGCGGCGGGGCGTGGCCCTGGCCCAGCGGGCGGCTGCCGCGCTGCACAACGCCCGGCTGTACGAGCAGGCCCAGCACGCCGCCACCCTCGAGGAGCGCCAGCGCCTGGCCCGCGAGCTCCACGACGCCGTCACCCAGACCCTCTTTTCCGCCAGCCTGATCGCCGAGGTCCTCCCGCGGGTGTGGGACAAGAACCCGGACGCCGGTCGCCAGCGCCTGGCGGATCTCCACGCCCTGACCCGGGGCGCGCTGGCCGAGATGCGCTCGCTCCTCATGGAGCTGCGCCCGGCCTCGCTGGCCGAGTCGGCGCTAGGCGATCTTTTGCATGGGCTGGCCGAGGCCTTTACGGGCCGCACGCGGGTGCCGGTGGAGGTCGACGTGCGCGGTGAGTGCCATGCCCCGGCCGACGTCAAGGTGGCGCTCTATCGCATCGCCCAGGAGGCCCTGAACAACATCGCCAAGCACGCGGCGGCGGAACACGTGTGGATCGACATGCACTGCGACGACCGAGCCGTGCGCCTGTCGGTGCGCGATGACGGCTGCGGGTTTGCGCAGGGCAACGCCTCCCCGGAATCGCTGGGCCTGGCGATTATGGGGGAGCGGGCCGCCGACGTCGGCGCCACCGTGCGCGTGCAGAGCGCGCCCGGGGAGGGGACCATGGTCGAGGCGGTGTGGCCCGTGCCCGCGCCACTAGGGGAGGAGACGCGCGTTGGAGCCCTGTGATATCTGCGGCTGCGCCACCGAGGAGGGCCGGGCCACCACCCGGAGGTTGTACTCGGCCGAGCGCGAGGAGAAGCTCAAGGACGCCGCCTGGTCCACCAGTCGCGTCCTGCTGCACCTGAGCGATTTCCAGCAGCACGACGTTCTGGTCTGCGCCAAGTGCCGGCGGGAGGCCTGGCGCTGGTACCTGCAGCCCTTCCTGCCGTTTCTGGTCAGTCTCGCAGTGTGGGGGGCGTGGGTGCTCCTCCGGCCGCTCGTGGCGCCGGGGGCCGGGCCGCAGTACGTCATCGTGCCGGCGCTCCTCGTGCTGGTGCTCCTGATCGCCGCCCCCGCCACCGTGCGCAGGCGCTACGGTATGGGGGAAAAGGGCTTTGGCGAGACCCCCTTGCGCCTCTTTTCCCTGGACAACTATCTCATCAAGCGCCTGACCGAAAAGCACCCCAACCGCGTTTACTGGACGCCCAAGTGGTACCGGTACTACTCCCGGCGCTTTCAGTAG
>JAAZBQ010000701.1 GCA_012513725.1 Chloroflexota bacterium | reverse complement strand
GGCGCCGATTTCGTCTTGCTGCCCCTCGACGACCTGGCCCTGGGGCTCGACTATGGCGAGTGGAAGCCGTGGACCTTTTGGGACGGCCAGACCTTTGAGGTGCCCGCGGGGTTCAACCCCCGGGTGCAGCCCGACGGCGCCATGGAGACGCACCAGAACAAGGGCGACCCCATCAACATGCGCATGCCGGTGGGCGGCAGGTTCTTTGACCGCATTCCCGGGGAGCGCCAGGACTCGTTCGAGATCCCCCACTGGCCCGAATCCGATTGGACCTTCCCCGAGCCGTTCACCGACGAGTACCTGCGCCGCGAGGAGGCCAAGGCCAGGGCGCAGTACGAGTCCACCGAACGCGCCCTGGTGGCCTCGCCCCCCTGCAAGGCGCCGCAGGGCTACGCCGACACGTACCAGTGGGCCATGAAGATGGCCACCGAGCCCGAGCACTGCCTGGAGTACATGATGCGCCTCGGCGAGGCGGAGGCCGTCCGCTGGGCCCAGTACATCGAGGCGGTGGGAGATTATGTCGAGGTCGTGAACATCAGCGGTGCGGACTATGGCACCCAGCACAGCGAGATGTTCCGTCCCACGCTGTGGCAGCAGTTCTATGTGCCCTCGTGGGGGCTGGTGACCGAGGCGATCCATCGCACGCCACACGTCAAGACCTGGATCCACTGCTGCGGATCGGTGCCGAACCTGATCCCCTACTTTATCGAGGCCGGCGTAGACATCCTAAACCCCGTCCAGTGGACGGCGGCGGGGATGGACCTCCAGACGCTCAAGACCAAGTACGGTCGGGATCTCTGCTTTTGGGGTGGGGCGATCTCGACCCAGCGCACCTTCCCCTTTGGCACGGCGGAGGACGTCGCCGCGGAGGCCCGGGAGGTGCTCGATATCGTGGCGCCGGGCGGCGGGTACGTGGTGAACCCGATCCACAACATCCTGGCCGAGGTGCCGGTGGAGAACATCGTGGCGCTGTATCGCACGGCGCAAGAATGGCGGTACTAGGGGCGACGGGCCGGCGGCGAGGGAGGCGCTCAGCCCCGGTGACGCGTGGCCCCGGCTCGCGGCAGCGTGCGGCATACCGCGCTTGACAGCGATCCGGCCAGCCGATAGACTCGCACCAGATTGCAGCCCCGAAGGGCGGGGAACCCGGCGATCTCGTGCCACACATGCACGTCCTGATCATCAAGACAGAGGAGGTGAACCCGAGCACAGCCCATAGTTGCCCATCATCCTTATTGCGAGCGGTTACCGATAGTGTCCATTGCCCATCCTGGTCCCTGATAGCGGTTGCGCCACTAACCAGCAAAGGAGCCCAAGCAATGATGACCCGCGCGTTCCGCGTCGCGACGTTGTTCCTCGCCCTCGTCCTCCTGCTGTCGGCCTGCGTCCCCGCGACGCCGCCGGCCGCCCCGGTGGCTGGCGAACCAGAGCCCGCCGCAGGCCCCGGAGAACCGGAAGCTCAGCCCGCCTCGCTGGAAGACTATTTCAACGCGCCGCGTCAAGAGACGCTGCTACTGGACAAGCCGGGCCGCCTCGAAGGCGCCGACAACTGGAACCCCTTTGTCCCGGGCAACGTGACCGGATGGGGCCTGGCCCAGGTCGGCCAAGACCCCCTCGTCCTCCTCAGCTATGGGACAGGTGACTTCCAGGACTGGATTGCCGAGTCCTTTACCCCCAACGAGGACGCCAGCGCATGGACCCTGGTGATCCGCGAGGGCGTGACCTGGAACGACGGCACTCCGTTCACCATCGACGACGTCATCTTTTCCGTGCAGTTGCAGATGGACGTCGAGCGACTCGGTGCCCACTTTACGTACCAGGAGTGGGTCGAGTCGGTGGAAAAGATCGATGAGCGTACGATGCGCTTCAACCTGAAAAAGCCCAACGTGCGCTTTGTTCTGGACCGCTTCTCTGGGCGAACGGGCGGCGCCGACGCGATCGTGCCCAAGCACATCTGGGAGAACGTCGAGGACCCCCTCACCTTCAAGAACTTTGACCTCGAGCAAGGCCTGCCGCTCGGCACCGGCCCCTACATCCTCTACCGGGTGACCACGAACGAAACAGTCTTTGTGCGGAACGACGACTGGTGGGCCTACAAGACCGGCTTCAAGGCGCTTCCGGCGCCCAAGAAGATCGTCTTCTCGTTCGTCGGCCCGGAGGAGATCCGCGTAGCCACGGCCATCGACGACGGGTTCGATGCTCTGGAGGACATCACCCTGAGTTCCTTCGAGGCGCTGCTCGGCGGCAATCCGAACTGGATCGCCTTTGAGCCCGAGCTGCCCTACGTGTGGCCGGACCCCTGCGCCCGCACCCTGTCGCTCAACAACAGCGTGGAGCCGTGGAACGACAAGGACATGCGCTGGGTCCTCAACTATGTGATGGATCGTCCCCAGATCATCGATGTGGCGTACGAAGGCACCTCGGTGATGGGACCGTACCTGTGGCCGGCATATCCTGCGATGCAGCCGTACACGGACCTGATCCCTGAGGACACGCT
>JAAZBQ010000094.1 GCA_012513725.1 Chloroflexota bacterium | reverse complement strand
TGCTGCTAGTCGCTGAACGGGGTCACGTGCTTGACAATGTGCGATTCCAGCGCGGCATAGTGCTCGGTCTCGTTCGCCTCCAGGACGGCATACAGCCGATCCTTGAACACCGAACGGCCCTCCGCGTCGCGCAGCGTGAGGACGGAGCCAAACGTCACGTGCAATGCTTCGCGGGTATCGAACTGATCCAGGACATCGGGCAGCTCCTCGTCGGAGACGGCATCCGGCCGGATCACCTTGTTCACGTCGGCGGAGACGTGGTAGGAGGCTTTGTCCTCCTCATAGTGCTCGATGGCAAAGGCCAGGATCTCGCGGAACAGGGCGGGATCCACCCGGGCCACGGCGCGCAGCGCCTCGAGGTACGAGGTGCCCGCCGTCTTGAGGTGCACCAACTCGCCGGCCAGCCGCGCCGCGATGGGGTAGATGCTGAACTTGTCCGAGCCAGAGTGCAAGCTCAGCTTGTAGGGGCCCAGGGCCTTGGCGATGGCCACGTGCTGGGCAAAGGTCTCCTCGAACGCAGCCAGGTCGCCGATATAGTCGACGCCCTTTTCAAAGCGGCCGATGTAGCGGGGCGCCAGACTGGTCCACTCCAACCCCAGGCGCTTGAGCTCGCTGGCAATGTACAGATGCTCGTGGGGCTTGGTGGGCGTCTCGGTCTCGTCCACCGAGACCTCCACCTCAAAGGGCCGCTCCCCCATCACGTCCACCAGGTGGCGGTACATGCTGGCCAGGTGCGCCAGCGCCTTGCCGTACTTGCAGGCGGCGCGGAGGAGGTCCTCCTCGGTGAGGCCCAACCGGTAGCCCTCCAGGTCCCACTCTTTGCCCACGTACTGCTCGCGGGTGGAGGCGGGGGTGGCGTCGAGGTCCGCCCAGGGCAGCGCCTCGTACTTTTTCCGGAGGACGTCGACCGCGTCCTCTTCGGCGTCGTTGTCCACGTGGTCGCGGGGGTCAAAGGTGTACCAGACAAAGCCACTCGCCGCGCAATAGTCAATGTCCTCGGGCGTCTTCAGGTGGTCGGCGTCGGCGCCAAAGCCGGCGCGCCAGCCCTCCTGGAACACGCCCCAGGTGGCGGCGTCCATGACGTCCTCGGGGGTGCGCTCGGTCCGCTCCATCTCGCGGATGGACTGCTGCGCCAGCACGGGCACGATCCCCTTGGACCGGCGCATGGCCCGCAGATGGCCCGGTGTGGCGATGCCCAGCCGGTCGCCGAGGCCCGCCGACCTTTTGGTACCCACCCGGATCGGCGCGGTGAACGGCAACGCCTCGCGGAGCGCGGCGGCGTTGGCGTGGTTCTCCTCCCCAATGCCCAGGGCATAGTCCCGGCCATCCAGCGTCACGTCCTGCCAGGCCAGCTCAAACGCGCCCGCCGAGCGGCCCTTGCGCAGCACACCCAGTCGATGCACGTTGTCGCGGCAGCCCAAAAAGTAGATGGCGTCGCCGCTGTCGACGATCGAGCGCGGGTAGACGTCGAGGCCGGATACGGCGGCCAGCGCCAGCTCCGGGCTCCCCTTGGATTCCAGATGCCTCATGATGTCGGACATGGATACTCCTCTCTATCGGACGCCCGGAAGCACACGCGCCGGGCGCTCTCCACGGTGCACGGCATACCGCGCCATTGTACCCCGCTCGGCCGCATTTTGCAGCCCCCCCCGCGGGGCGTCACGTCGTCTGCCGCACCACGAGTTCCGCCTCCAGGATGGTCGGCGACGGCGCCAGCAAGGGGTCGGCGATGAGTGTGAGCAGCAGCGTCATGGCCGCCTCGCCGAGGTGGTACTTGGGCATGCGCATCGTGGTGAGCGACGGCGACACGTAGGAGGAAAAGACAATGTCATCCCACCCCACAATGGCGCACGACCCGGGCACCTCGCGCCCCAGGGTCTCACAGGCCTGCACGGCTCCCACCGCGACGAGGTCGTTGTAGGCCAGGAGCGCCGTGAGTTCCGGGTGGTGCTGCAACAGGTCGAGGGCCGCTAGTCGCCCCCCCTCCACGGTCGGTGCGCAGGGGCGGTCCCAACCCGCGCGGCGTTCCAGCCCGGCGCGGCCCATGGCGCGGGTGTGGCCCAGGCGTCGCTCCCGGCCGCTGTGGGTCTGGGTCGAGCCGCCCAGGAACCCGATCCGCCGGTGGCCCCGGGCCAGCAGGTGATCGGTGGCCGTCTCCGCCGCGAGGGCGTCATTCACCAGGACGCAGCCGACGCCCGGATGCACGTCCATCTGCCGGTTCACCAGGACGAGGGGCGCATAGCCCTCGGCCACCTCCCCCAGTTGCCCGGGGCTCAGGCGACTGGAGGCCAGGAATAGCCCGTCCACCCGGTGCGCCTCGAGCATCCGCAGGGTCTCCCACTCCCGCTCCGGGCGCTCCTCGGTGTTGCACAGGAGGACGGAATAGTCGGCGCCATAGGCCACCTCCGACGCGCCCCGGGCCAGGTCGGCAAAAAAGGGGTTGGCGATGTCGGGCACCACCAGGCCGATGGTGTGGGTGCGATTGGTCTTGAGCCCGCGGGCGAGGTTGCTGGGCCGGTAACCGAGTTCGCGGGCCACGGCCAGCACCCGCTTGCGGGTATCGGGGTCGATGCCGGGCGCGTTGTTGATCGCCCGAGAGACCGTCTGGCGAGAGACGCCGGCCCGTTCGGCGACGTCGCGAATCGTGACGCGGACCATGTACCCCCTGTTCGTGATCGTTCACGTGACCGTTCACGCAGAGTGTACAAGAGACGATGTGGAGTGTCAACGCGGAGTGGCTTGTCGATAAGCGAGCGGGCACGCTGCTGCCCTGCTGGTGGGTGGGGCGATCGAGGCGCCGGCGATGTGGGGCGATAGCATCGTGGGGTTTGGCACGTACCACTATCGCTACGCATCGGGGCGCGAGGGAGATTGGCCCCTCACCGGGCTCGCGGCGCGCAAGCAGGCCATCACCCTGTACATTACGTCCGGTTTCGAGCAATACGAGGAGCTGCTGGTGCGCCTGGGCAAGGTCAAGACGGGGGTGTCTTGCCTCTACATCCAGCGCCTCAGCGACGTGGACCCGGATGCCCTGCGGGCGTTGGTGCGGCGGTCAGTTGAACACATGCGCACCACGAACCCCTAGCGCCCACGACGGGCGCCGCGCAGCACCCCAGCCCGCGGCGCGTTGGGCACCGCAGGCCGCGGGCTGGGGCGGGACCCTACCCCTCTCTCGTTTGCGTGGAGCCCACCACGATGCCGATCAGCGTCCCGAACACCAGCCCGATGGCGATGTTGCCGAACAACACGCCGGCCAGCAGACCCAAACCGCTGCCCAAGGCGATGCCGGTGCCCACGGGATCCTGTTGCTTGGTGTTGTCGTGCTCGTTCATGTTCCAGCCCTCCAGATGCGCTGTACGCCGTGCTACACTCTCACCATAGCAGAGAACCGCGCCCGCCGCCTCGGCTGAGAGACCTAATCGCCTACTGGCCGGTCGGCCGGGTCGCGACCTGGCGTCGTTTCGCCCCGCGGCCGGCCCACGGCGGGAATGGGGCGTGCTCCGGCGCAGCTCCCCATCGGCCGTCCGATGCGCTTGACAGAGCGGCCAGCCTGACTAGTATGCAACCGAGTTGCCAACAGGGGGCGCCATGTGCCAGTGATCGGAGACTCGCCATCCACCGCTCACCGAGGATCGCATCCGCGATGAGCTGCGGCGTTTGCGCACGCTGCTGCACCGTCACGGCCACGCGGCCACCACCCGGCGCGCGGCGGCGTACGAGGCGCTCCTGCGGGCCAACGACCACTTGTGCGTCGAGCACCTCCTGGAGGCCATCGCCCGCGACCATCCCGATTGGCACATGAACAAGACGACGGCCTACCGCACGCTGAGCCTCCTGGGTGACCTGGGGTTGGTCTCCGCCATGGAGCTGCCGGGCGAGCGCGCCCAGTACGAGGTGACCCTGCACGGCCCCCACGGCCACATCGTCTGCCGCGAGTGCGGCAGGCTGCGGGACCTCGATCCGGACGTCCTCGCGCAACTGAACGACCTGGTCGCCGATCAGGACTTTCGGACCGACCCGGGCCAGGCGATCGTTGGCCTCTGCGACGCGTGCGCGGCGGCGGCCACGTAATGCCGGGCGGCAGCCTCTTTCTCTTTTTTTGCGGTGTTCGATGCAACCGAGTTGCATTTGTGCCGCCCGTGTGGATGGTTCGTTCGATAGTCGTTAGGAGAACACGATGCGTCACGCCATGCGGATATTGCTCATCGCCGCGTTGCTCGCGACGCTCAGCGCCTGCGCTCCCCCTAGTGACGGGCGCGGCGCGACGCTCGGCGAAACCGCAGGGCCCGGAACCACCGAGCCGGTCACCCACGTCATCGCCGGCGACGATTGGGGGTACCCGTCGCCCTTTGCGTTCTACAACCGCGGCCCGGGGTATGTGACGATGTCCCTCCTGTTCGACACCCTGGTGTGGAAGGACGCCGAGGGCTACATCCCCTGGCTCGCCACCGACTGGACTGCGTCTGACGATGGTCTGGCCTGGACCTTTGCGCTCCGCGACGGCGTGTCCTGGCACGACGGCACGCCCCTCACCGCCGAGGACGTGGCCTTCTCCTACACCTACATGGCCGCCCGCAACGACGACGGCATGCTCACCTGGGGCTATCCCCTGGACCGCGTGGCCGGCGCCACCGCCTCGGAGGACGGCCGAACGGTGACGATCCGGATCGCCGAGCCGACCGCCGGGCTGCTGCTGGACCTTTTTGGGGCGTTGCCCATCATCCCCCGGCACATCTGGGAGGGGGTGGAGGATCCGGTGCGCAAGCTGGACGAGGAGGCCGTGGTGGGCAGCGGCATGTTCCGCCTGCGCGAGTACTCGCGGGAGGAAGGGCGCTACGTGTTCGAGGCGAACCCGGTCTTCTTCCTCGGCAAGGCGTCGGTCGACCTGCTCGTGTACGTCCGGACGACCGACCCGGCAGTGGCGCTCCTGTCGGGCGAGGTGGACGAGGCCTCGTTCTCGGGCAAGGCCATCGCCTCGGTGGAGCATCTCCGCGAGACGCCGGGCCTGCAGGTGCTGGAGGGGCCCAGCGACTGGACGCTCAAGCTCTACATGAACACCACGCGGGAGCCGCTCAACGTCCGGGAGGTGCGTCAGGCAATCGCCTATTCCGTAGACCGCCAAGATATCGTCGAGAAGGCGCAACTCGGCGGCGCCGTGGTGGCCAGCACGGGAATCCTCTCACCTGGCACGTCCTGGCACCACCCGGACCTCCCAACGTACGCCCACGATCCCGCCCGCGCCCGGGCGCTGCTGGAGGAGGCCGGCGCCGCGCCGTTCGCCACGACCCTGGTGACCACCGAGCAGTACGTGCGCGACGCCGAGTTGATCCGGGCCTACCTGGAGGAGATCGGCATCGACGCCACGGTGCGCACCGCCGACCGGGCCACGGTGGACAACCTCCTGAACGAGGGGGGCTTTGACCTCCTGATCACCGGGCACGGCGGCGGCGCCAACCCGGATATGGACGCCCCCAGCCCGCCGGCCGCCTGGGTCAGCGGCGAGTACGCGGCGGTGTACGCGGCCTCCCGGGCGGCCATCGATGACGCCGAGCGCCGTGAGCAAGTGTGGCGTCTCCAGGAGATCGTCGCCGAGGAGCTGCCCGTGTTGGCCCTCTGGCACCCGCAGATGTGGGAGGTGTACCGCCCCGGAGTCGCGCGGCCCCTGTACACCCCGGGCGGCATTGCCGGGGGCATTCCGCTCGCGACGAACAAGCTCATGTTCCTGCCCCAATAGCATGGATCGCTCTCTCGGCACACGGGATTCGCTCGGGCGTCGCCTGCTCCAGTTCACGGGCACGGCGTGGCTGGTGCTCTCGCTGAACTTTTTGCTGCCGCGGCTGATGCCCGGCAACCCCCTGATGCACCTGGACGATCCCCAGGCCATGCCCAAGCCGCTCACCGCCGAGCAGCGGGAGCGGTTGATGGCCTACTATGGGCTGGACCGTCCCCTGGGCGAGCAGTACGTCGCCTACATGACCTCGTTGGGGCGCGGCGACCTGGGGTGGTCAATCCGCTACAGCGCGCCGGTCTGGTCGGTGCTCCTCGGGAGGTTGCGCTGGACGCTGCTCCTGGTGGGCGTCGCCACGGCGCTCTTTGTCTCACTGGGCATCGTGCTCGGAGGGCTCTCGGCGTGGTACCGGGGCACCTGGCTCGATGGGCTCCTCCTGACGATCTGCGGGCTGGGACAGTCGCTGCCCGCGTTCCTGGTCGCCATGCTCCTGATCCGGCTGTTCGTCGTGGACCTCGGCTGGCTGCCCATGGGCGGCGCCCGCTCGGGCCTCCATGCCCTGCTCGGCCCGCTGGAGGCCACCGTCGACGTCCTTCGCCACGCGGCGCTGCCCGTGGTGGCCCTGGTGGTCACCGGTGTGGGCCAGGTCTACTATCTGGCGCGCAACTCGGCGCTCCAGACGCTGGGAGAGGGGTACCTCGCGGTGGCTCGCTCCAAGGGGCTGGGCACGCGACTGCTCCTCTTTCGCCACGCCATGCCAAACGCCCTCCTGCCGGTGCTCCACCTGGTGGCCATGCGCCTGGGCGCGCTAGTGATGGGCGCCGTGATCATCGAGTCGGCGTTCTCCTACCCGGGCATCGGCTCGGCCATCGTAGAGGCCAGCATCCACCGGGACTATCCCCTCCTGCAGGGGGCGTTCGCCATCGTGATGCTCTCGGTGATGGGCGCCAACCTGGCCGCCGATGGCCTCCAGCGCCTCCTCGATCCCCGGCTGAGGCGCGCATGAGACGGCTTCGGCGGATCGTGCGCTGGCTGCGCGGCAACCTGCTCGCCGCGACGGGCCTGGGGATGCTGGCCGTCGTGATCCTGGCGGCGATCCTGGCGCCGCTCCTGACGCCCTACTCCCCGCAGGAGGGCTTTGCGCCGCTCCAGCCACCCTCCTCGGCGCACTGGCTGGGGACCAACGACCTGGGGTACGACCTGTGGACGGAGCTGCTCTTCGGGGCCCGCTTTTCGCTGCTGCTCGGCGCGCTGGCGGCGGCCGCCGCCGTGGGGGTGGGGTGGGCGCTGGGCACCCTGGCCGGCTATTCCGACGCGGCGGGGGGCGTCATCATGCGCGTCGTCGACGTGCTCCTCAGCGTGCCGCGCTTTGCCATCATCGTGCTGATGGCCTCCTTTGCGCGGCCGGGCTTTTGGAACCTGTTGCTGTTCTTTGCGCTGTTCGGCTGGCCGCCGGTGGCCCGGATCGTGTACGGACACGTCCGCTCGGAGCGCCGCCAGGAGTACGTCCTGGCCCTGCGCGCCGTGGGAGTGCCGGCGCGCAAGGTCCTCCTCCGGCACCTGGCGCCGGCATCACTGCCCATCGCCTACGCCCGCTATGTGGCCGAGATGCAGCACGTCATCATGGGGGAGGTCGGGCTGGCCTACCTCGGGCTGGGCGACCCGCTGACCCGCTCCTGGGGGATGACCCTGTCCCACGCCTCGCGCTATCAGGCGCTGCTCATCTCGGACGTGTGGCGCTGGTGGGCGCTGCCCTCGGGCCTGGCCATTGCGGTGACCTGCCTGGCCTTGGTGTTCCTGGGGCTGGCCCTCGAACCCCTCGCCAACCCGCGGTTGCGCCGGTGGGCCCCGGCGGGGGTGGGGGGCGATCTGCCCGAGCGGCGCCCCGCCGAGGAGTTGCCCAAGGAGCGCTCGGTGGCAATGGAGCGCGGCCCAAGCGCATCAGGCACTACGCGCCAGGCGATGCAACCGCCCGGCACGCCGCGCTAGCCCAGCCCGTGCTCGGTGCGGCGGATGATCTCCTCCTGCATCCGCTCCGAGAGGCCCACGAAATAGTCGCTGTAGCCGCCTATCCGCACGACGAGGTCCCGATAGCGCTCGGGATGGGCGCGGGCGGCGCGCAACGTGGCGGCGTCCACCACGTTCACCTGGATCTCGAACCCGCCGCGGGCCAGGTAGGTCTCGATGAGGCGCTGCAGGCCCTCGACGAACTCGGGGCCCTGCGCCGAGCGCGCGAATTTCAGGTTCATGGCGATCCCGCCGAGCATCCCCTCGTGGCGCCACTTGGTGGTCGAGAGGATCGCGGCGGTGGGGCCCAGGCGCTCGCGGCCCTGGGCGGGCCCGGAGCCGTCGCCGAGGGCCTCCCCCGCTCGGCGCCCGTCCGCCGACGCTGCCGTCACGGCGCCCAGCCGCTCGTGCATCACCCAGCAGAACAGTCCGGGATGAAATGCGCCGCCCAGATACGTGCGGTACGGGCGGCAGAGCCGCTCGATCGTGTCGGTGATGCGCAGCGCCAGCGCGTCCACGGGGTCGGCGTCGTTGCCGTACTTGTCCCCGTTCAGCAACATCAGCCGCAGGTCCTCGCGGCCGCGGAAATCGTCGCGGAGCGCCTCGGCAAGGTCGGCCAGGGTCAGGCGGGCCTCGTCGTAGACGAACCAGCGGATGGCGTGCAGCGCATCGATGAGGTTGGCGAGGCCGACGAACGAGGGCTCGATCCAGTTATGTCGCGCACCGCCCTGATCGATGTCCTTGCCCCGGGCCAGGCAGTCGTTGACGAAACACGAGAGGAGCGGGTAGCCGCCGTGGTAGTAGCGGCTGGCCTGGCAGGTGTTCTCGTCGATGACGGCGGCGCGAATGACCTCGGCCAGGTGGTCCTCGTAGGCGGCCAGAAGATCCTCAAAGGTGTCGAGCCCGGCGGCCCGTGCGGGGCCGGTGGGCATCCCGCCGCCGCCGACCGGCGCCGCGCCCCCAGATGCCTTGAGCGACGGCACGCCCAGGAGGTCGTGGAGGAGCTGCAGGAGGTTGATGTAAGGGCTGGCCACGTACACGTTCGAGGAGGCGACGGGGGTGATCTCGACGCACGTCGAGTGGGTGTACAGGCACGCCTCGGCGGGCGGCAGCCCGGCCGCCCGCAGGCCGGCGGTGATCACCTCGTCGTTGAACACCGCCGGGTGGGTCAGCCCCTCTGCCAACAGGGACGTGGCCCGGGCCATGATGTCCTCCGGCGTGTCGGGCGTCCAGCAGAGCCCGATGCCCGGATAGGGCAGCCGAGTGTGGGCGATGCTCTCCAGGAACAGGCGGGTGAGTTCGTTCGATACGTCCGTGCCGGCCCCGTCGCGCCCGCCGACCATCAACCCCACCGCCAGCCCCCGGGCCGTGTAGGTGCTGAGCATCAGGCAGAGGCAATCGATGCCCTCTTGCGCCTCGGCCTCGCTGAGGCGACCCTCGGCCAGGTCGCGCCGGTAGAGGGGCAGGAGATAGCGATCGGGCCGCCCCAACTGGAACAGGGAGAGCCGCTGCCCGGCGCACAAGGCCCAGGTGACCAGGTGCACGGCCTGGAGCGCCTCGTAGAAGGTCTGGGCCGGCGCCTCGGGCACCCGGCGACAGCGTGCAGCGATGGCCCGCAGCGCATCGCGCCGGGCCGCGTCCGCCTCGCCATCGGCCAGGGCGTCGGCGCGATCGGCATAGTGCCGCGTCAGATCGCAGAGGCCCTCGAGCGCAATGAGGCAGGCCCGGTAGAACGCGTCGCGTTCCAGGTCCTCGGGGCGAGAGGCATCCAGCCGCGAACGGTACCCGGCAATCTCCTCCCGAATGCCGGCCACTCCATCGCGCAGGAGCCGCTCATAGTCGATGGCCATGTGGGCGCGCTGCCCGTACGAAGGGCTGGCGGCCGGCATCGCCTCCCCGCGCAGGCGCCCGAGTTCCTCCCGCTCGTCCTCCGAGAGGGAGCGCTGGAAGAACCGCCCGACGAGAAGATCGTCGGGATCGATCCGCGGCGTGAGGCCCGCCAGGACGGCGGCGGTCGCCCGGGCCCGGCGGACGAGGTGCCAGGGCTCCTCGGCGTGCGCGATCCAGGCGCGGAGCCAGAGTAGCTCGGCCTCCTCCCGATCGATGGCCTCCTGGGCCAGGATGGCCTCGCGCAGGCGCCGGATCCGGGGCGTCGGTTCCATGTCCCTCCCCTGCCAGGCGGTAGCGCCGCATCCGCCCCAATGGCGGTGTCGGCGCACACGGGCGTCTCGCCGCTGATGGTAGTCCTGGGGCCACGGTGGGTCAAGGTCCGCCGGAGGCGGCTTTCGGGCGCGACCGTGTCGCGCCCGAACGTGTCGCGGTGCGCTCCCTGCGACGCCGGGCCGTGGCGGGATCCTGAAGCGGGATCAGCGCAGGCAGCATCCGACGCGCAGCACGGAGCCCTGCGGGGCCGACTGCGCATCGTGACGCTGCCCGTCGCGGCCATGAAACGCACGTTGACCCGGACCGAGCCGACTCGGACGGAGGGGCGTACGAGACGCCGGGAGCGGCGGCTTCCGGCAGAATCGCTGCATAAGCCCGTCTTGCCCTTGCCCTGAACATATGTTCGTGTTATAATGATGGTGAAGGAGCCGGGAAACGCTCAACACAAGGGGAGAGGCGCCATGTACCAGAGGCTTATGATCATCGGCAGGCTGGGCCGCGATCCGGAGATGCGCTACACGGCCAGCGGCGTGCCCGTCACGAATTTCTCTGTGGCGACCGATCGGCGCTGGACGGACCAAAACGGTCAGCAACAGGAGCGGACCGTGTGGTTCCGCGTATCGGCCTGGCGACGCCTGGCAGAGACCTGCAACCAGTATCTGAGCAAGGGCCGGCTGGTGATGGTCGAAGGAGAACTCAGCGAGCCGACGCCATACCAGGCTCGCGACGGAGAGTGGCGGGCGAGCCTCGACGTAACGGCCCGGAACGTCCAGTTTCTCGGCGGGCGCGATGAGGGCGGGGCTGCACCGGCCGCCGCCGCCGGCGGCGGATTCCAGGAGCCCTCCGAAGAGGCGCCCACCCTGGACGAGGAGGAGATCCCCTTCTAGACGCACGTAGCGCCCCGGCGCCGCCGTCGGAGGGAGCAGGCTACGGTATCTCGACTCGCGAGGTACCGTAGCCCGTCCCTGGGCCGATGAGCCGGTTCACCGGCGCTATCGATACGATTGTGACTTTTGCGCCGGTTTTTCCAGAATCCGCTCTTTTCGCCCAATCCGTGGTACTATAGTGAAAGGAGCCACGTACCCAGGGCGCCCGATACCTCTGCAGTTCCTCCTCCTCCACCCATCCTCCCCACAGCACCCGCCGCTTTGCGATCTCCAGGGCGCGCCATCTCCGACGTTCCGTTCTGCAGCATCAGGAGGTAGTAGCGGCATGCCCAAGTTCCGTCGTGAAGTGGAGATCGATGCGCCGGTGGAGACCGTCTGGAGGGCGCTCACGGACCCCAGGCATTGGCCCGAGTGGTTCCCGGGCGTCGAGAGCGTCTCCAACGTGTCGTCGATCGACAAAGGCAGCACCTTCCAGTGGACGCA
>JAAZBQ010000093.1 GCA_012513725.1 Chloroflexota bacterium | reverse complement strand
GATCGTACTCCAGATAGGCCTTGGCCTGCTTCTCATAGTACAGGGGCGAATCCGCCGGCGGCGCGTACTGCATGTTGGTGGCAAAGCCGTCCATCAGCAGCTCGCGCATCTCGTCGCGGTTGACGGCGTGCGAGATGGCGATGCGGAAGTCCCGCTCCATGAACAGCTCCCGCAGGCGGGCGTTCTTGGTGGTCATGTTAAAGTGCAGACACTCGACGCGGGTGCCGCGCCAGATCTGCACCGTATAGTCGCCCTGGGCCTCGCTCTCCTTGAACACGGTATAGTTGGCAAAGTCCGTGCCCGTGTGGCGACCCTGGCAGTCTACCT
Source organism: Chloroflexota bacterium (assembly GCA_012513725.1). Lineage (GTDB taxonomy): Bacteria > Chloroflexota > Anaerolineae > UBA1429 > UBA1429 > JAAZBQ01. The sequence goes on along the minus strand of JAAZBQ010000093.1, from coordinate 1,367 downwards.
CGCCGCTCACCACGCGCATGACGGCGACCTGCAGATCGGTAAAGTCACGGAACATCAGCTTGTCGATGTATGGCAGTTGATTGCCCTCGCCATCGACCTCCCAGAAGTACGGGTTGCGCTCCAGGATGACGATCTCGTCGGACCAGAGATTCGTGCTGAGCCAGGGCTCGTTGGTCGGCCGCTCGGGCGTCAGGCTGACGTTGTTCTTGTCCGCCAGGAGCTGCGTCCAGTCATCCCAGGACGTGTTGCTGGCGATGAGATCTCCGATCTCGGCCTCGTCCCCGTACTCGGGATGAAAGCTCTTCAGATAGTGCGCGGGGGCGGCGATGCCCAGGCCGTTCACCATTTCGCCCCTGTACTGGAACAGGGCGGCCGGCTGCGCAAAGGTGTACTTGACGGTAAAGTCATCGGGCGCCGAGAACGTCGCGGGCACGAGCTCGCCATCGACGACGCTGGCCATCCACTTGGGGTGGGCCACCGTGTACTCGCGGTTCAGGATGAGGTCCTCATACCAGAACCGGAAATCCTCGCTGGTCAGGGGGGCGCCATCGGACCACTTGAGCCCCCGCCGCAGCGTAAAGGTCCACTCGGTGGCATCCGGCGAGACTTCCCACGACTCGGCCATCTTGGCGATCACGTTCAGGTTCTGGTCGATCTCCAGGACGCTACGGTCGAGCACCTGGGCACGGGCGGTGCCATCGGCCTGGCCGCGCTTATTCAGGCGCCAGCCACCGCCATAGTTGCCGATGCCGTCCAGCCCGGTGATGACGAACGGGTTCTCCGGCAGGCGCTCCTCGACGGGCGGCAGTTCGCCGGCGGCCACCTTGTCCGCGAGATCGGGCGCTTCGCTAAAGCGCGACGGCGTCTCGGGAGGCTGCTGCGGCTCGGTGCCGGGATCCGGAGCGGTAGTGGGCGATGCTGCACCGCCCGGCTCGGGCGTGGCAGCGGGCGGCTGGGTGCCACCGCAGGCGGCCAGGATGGCGCCAACCCCGGTGACGGCGGACACTTGCAGGAACTCGCGACGCGATAGCCTTGCCATGATCCGACTCCTTACTGTAGATTAGTGCGGCCCGAGTATGTTGGCCATCCAACAGACCGTTGGGCCGCCGCTAACTGTAACCCACGAGCACTATCACCCACGTCAATCCATCTACGACGCGAGTCCTGGCGCACCAGCGCCCGGCGTATGTTGTCTATGCTAGACTGCCTCTGCGGGGCCGAGGACGCCCTCCAGGCGCAACTCCTCCGCCCGGTGGCAGGCCACAAAGTGGTCCGGCCGCAACTCCCGCAGCTTGGGCTCCACCTGCTCGCACACGTCCACCTTGTACCGGCACCGCGGATGGAAGTAGCACCCCGACGGCGGGTTC
>JAAZBQ010000700.1 GCA_012513725.1 Chloroflexota bacterium | reverse complement strand
GACCGGGCGGCCGTTCCAGCGGATCTCGCCGCTCTCCATCGGCAGCAGCCCGAGAATCGCCCGGAGCAGCGTGGATTTGCCCGACCCGATGCGCCCGGTGACGACGGTGAACCCGCCGCGCCGGATAGTCAGGTCGATCCCCTGCACCCCAGGCCCGCCGTCGGTGTGGTGACAGGTGAGGCCTCGCACCTCGAGTTCGCCGAGGGCGTCCGCCGGGTCGAGGCGCGGACCGGCGAGTTCCGGCGGGTCCTCATCGAGATACAGGGGCCCGTGCGCCACCAGGGTTCCCTCCGAGGCACCGGCCAACAGGGCGTCCAGGCGCTCGTAGGAAACGCGGGTGCGGGTGTGCTGGGCGATCATGCGGCCGATGTAGCCGGCAAAGCCGCCCAGTTGCGTCATGTACGTGACAAAGAGGGCCAGGTCGCCGACGGAGATCTCGTTGGCGGTCATCGCCGAGGCCGAGATCAGCAGGGTGGCGGCCACCCCGATATCCACGACCCCCCAGTTCACCTCGCCCATCACCTGGGCCAGGACGGCGTCCTTGAGCGCCGTCGCCCGGCGCTCCTCGCTGAGCGTCTCGAGGTGGTCCAGCGCTCGCCGCTCGGCCGAGGCGACCTTGATGGCCTGCGCGGCGCCGAACAGCTCGCCGATGAACCCGGTCACCCGGGCGGTGGCCTCGCGGCTGGCCTGACGGTAGCGGCGTAGGACGCGGCTGAGTCGCTCGGTCAGGATCACCACCCCGACCACCGGCACCACGGCGATTCCCGTGACGGCGGGGTTGATGCCCCACATCACCCCGAGGGCGATGGCGGCAAACAACACCACGGCGCCGATATCGACCAGGGTGATGGCGATGTACTCGCCGACCTCGTCGACGTCCTCGCGAAAGCGCGACACGGCCTTGCCCGGCGACTCGGACATCACCTTGGGCCCCTGCGACTCGAGGAGCCAGCCGAGGGCGTTCTTGCGCACCAGGGCCTTGACCCCCAGCCAGAGGTCGCTGGTGACGACGATGCCGCCATAGAATGCACCGCCGTGTGCGAGGCCAACAAGGGCCAGCAACGCTACCGCCGTCCAGGCGTTGACGCCCGCGGGCGCCTCGCCCGAGAGGGCGTCAAAGAATAGCTTGCTGATCAGCCCGCGGAACAGGCCGGCATTGTTCACCAATCCCCAGAGGAGGACGTTCAGCAAAAAGCCCATGGGGCGAAAGCGGATCAGTTGCCAAGTGTACTTGAGCCATCTCATGATGGGGGCAACCTCTCGAAAGCCTGAGGCGTTCGGGCGCCCCAGGCGGGGTCCCATGCGTTCGTGGTACGGTGCGGGAAAGCGAAGACGCTACGCAGAACCGCTGCGCGTGGCCTGCAGGTGCAGCTGGGCGTGGTGCAGGGCGATGATGCGGTCGCGGAAAAAGATGAACATCGCCGCGACGAGGCCGGTGCCCACAAAGGCGTTCGCCACGATGGCGGCCAGCGTGCCCGCCAGGCTGGTCATCAGCAGCACCCACAGGTAGCCGAGGCCGGTAGAGATAATGTTCACCAGCACAAAGAGGATCAGCGTGCGCCAGAACGTGGCGCGCACGATGATAAAGCTCTGCCTGAGCGCCCCCATGGGCGATGCCTCGGCCAGGGTTACGGCCTGGGGCACGAACACCAGGTAGAACATCAGCCACAGCACCACCAGCCACATCGCGTACATCAACAGTCCGGTGACCACCTGGGCAACCGCCGCGACGCCGAGGAGGGCGAACACCTGGGCGGCGAGGCTGATCAGGACGCCCACCACCCCGAGCACCAGCATGAACCCCAGGACGATGACACCCACGGCGATCATCCGCAGCCAGAACACCGGCACCTGGCGGCCGAGGTCCGTCAGGCTGTTGCGGTCCCGGCGCACCTGTTGCGCCAGCAACGTCCAAAAGGCGCAGGCCAAGAACAGCCCCAACCCCACCAGGACCAGGGCGATCATCGCCGCCTGCCCCATGGAGCCCACCTGGATCACGCTATCCGCAGCGGGATCGATGGCCCGGATGCCCGCAATGGAGGGCAAGAGCAGCCGGTTCAGCGCCAACAGGGAGAGGAGGTTAAAGTCGGCCATGGCAGCCCTAAGGAGGTCCATCTGCTCCATGGCGGCCAGCACGTTCGCGTCGCCGGCCGACGGCGCCGCGGCAGCCTCGGCCCCGCCCGGCTGCACCTCTCCGGCCAGGCCCAGGGTCTCCTCGGCGATGGCGGCCATGTCCTCGAACAGCGGCTCTACCGAGACCTTGGGGCTGGCCAGCAGCACCAGGTCCAGGAGCAGCGGGATCAACAGCAGCCAGGGTTTGCGAACGACAACCTGAAAGCCGGCCGTGAGTGTATCGATGACGCCCAATGGTGTGCCCCTCCTTCGTCAGGGCATTCTACCACAGGGGGTCGCGGGGAGGGAAACGCCGTCCCGGTCCTCTCCACGAGGTTGCGGGGAGCGCCCCACCGTGCCTACAATGGCCCCGATCCGCAGAACCAGGAGGCAGGCCCATGGCGAGCACCATCGTGACCATGTGCACCGACTTTGGCACGCGCGACGGCTATGTGGCCGCCATAAAGGGGGTGATGCTCGGGATCGCGCCGCACCTGACCCTGGTGGATATCAGCCACGAGGTGGCGCCCCAGGCGGTGGCCGAGGGGGCCTTCTTGCTGGGCAGCGCGTACCGCTACTTTGCCCGGGGCACGGTGCACCTCGTGGTGGTCGATCCGGGCGTGGGGAGCGAACGCCGGGGTCTGGCGGTGCGCACCGAGCAGCACGCGTTCGTAGCCCCCGATAACGGGGTGCTGACCCACGTGCTGCGGCGGGAGAGGGTCGTCGCCGCCGTATCGCTCGAGGAGCGGGCCTACTGGCGGGAGCCCGTGAGCAAGACCTTTCACGGCCGCGACGTTTTTGGTCCGGTGGCGGCGCACCTGGCGAGCGGGGTGCCCCTCGATGCGCTGGGCCCCCCGGCCGCCGACCTCGTCACGCTGGACTGGCCGGCGCCTGCCCGCCGGGGCGCGCTTCTCGTCGGCCACGTTGCCCACGTGGACCGCTTTGGCAACGTGATCTCTGACATCCCCGCCGGCCTGCTACCTCCCGGCCAGGTCCGCGAGGTGGCCGTGGGGGCCCTGGGCGTCGACCGCCTGTTGGGCACGTACGCCGAGGCCCCTGCGGGCCAGCCGCTGGCCCTCATCGGGAGCCACGGGTACCTGGAGGTCGCCGTGCGCGAGGGCTCGGCGGGCGCCACCTCCGGCGCCCGCGTGGGCGACGAGGTCCGCGTCCATCTGGCCTAGAAGCCCCGGGCGGTCACTCGACCGGGGCATCGGTGGAGGGCTGCAGGCCCTCTACGAGATCGCCAAGCCCGGCAAAGAACGCGTCGAACTCGGCCAGGCGCTCGTCGACGGCCTCGACCGACTCGGTGACCCCCGCCAGGGCGTTCTCGGCGGCCGTCAGTTCGGTCTCCACCCGGCCCAACGACTCGCCGGTGCGGGTCTCGAGCTCGGCCAGGTCGGAGCGGGTCGAATCCAGGGCGGCCGTGGCCTCGCCGAGGTCGGCCTGGATAGCGGCCAGGTCGGCGACCGTGCTGCTGACGGTCCCTTCCACGGTGGACAGGCTGGCGGCGAGGTCGTTCACCCGGTCGGCAACCACCTCGTTGTTGCGCTGGACGGTGTCCAGGTTGCTGCTCAGCGCCGCCACCTCGGCCCGGGGCACGAGGCCCAACGCGTTACCAAAGAGGGCCACCACCAGGAGCGCCAGCGTGGCGCCCAGGAGGCCCCCGATGAGCCCCGTCAGAATCAGGCTGCCCACGCCCTGGCGGTCGCTGCGGGCTTCCGCCTCGGTGGCGGACCACGTCGCGGGTCCGGCGGCAGCGCCCTCGCTCCGCACGGCTGTAGGCCTCGCTTGCGGGGCCGACGCCGGCTGCGCCTCTGCAGCCGGCGCGCGTTCCGTCTCTGGGTGAGCGGGCTCGGGGCTGCGGGCTGCCGTGGCCGCGGTGGTCATCTGCACGCGGGGCAGTGTGGGCGCCTCGGGCACCGGATCGGGCTGGCCAAATGCATCTTCCTGCGTGCTCATGGACACTCTCCTTGTGCTGTTGCCTTTGTGATGGACCCAATGCGGTCCGTCGCCCGCACCGCCTACAGGCGGCCGCCGTTGATGACGACGATCACCTCGTTCACCCCCTCGAACTGCAGCGCCGTGCGCCGCAGTTGCTCCCGCACCCGCGGGATGTCGCACACGTCGTCCACCCGATACGTGCCGAGGAGCTCGACGGTCGCCTGGCCACCGGTCACCTGCACGTTCAGGATGCGCAGGTCCGAGGCGGCCAGCGCGTTGTACAGCCCCGACTGGCCAAAGAAGCGCTCGTCCAGGCCGAGGAGCTCCTGGATGGCCGCCGGCAGCGGCTGCACGGTCGGTGCGATGTTGCGGGTGACGGGGATGGCCTGGTCGCCACAGCCGACGTCCCCGGCGCCCAGCGCGATCAGGTACACCTGCACCTGGCCCACCGCGGGGGGCTGCGGCGCCACATCGAGGACCGCAAAGGGGTTCGCCGTGGCCCCCACCAGGGGCCCCTGGGTCGTGGTGACCCGCACCAGCCAGGTCTCGCCGGGCGCCGCAAAGGAGGGAATCACCGTCTCGGCGCGCAGGACGCCCAAGGCGTCGGTGGTGGCGCTCTGCACGATGACGAACTCACCCCCCTGCCGGCCGATGGCCACCGCCACCGGGGTCGTCGCCGGGAAACCGACCACCGTAACCTGCACCACGGTGCCCGGCACCCCCGAGGCGGGCGAGACGGTGGCCCCCGGGACGACGGTCCCTCCCCCGCGGGGTGGCACCACCAACACCTGCCCGATGAATATCCGGTTCGGGTTGCTGATGCTGGGGTTGGCGGCCAGGAGCGCCGACACGGTGGTGTTCAGCCGTCGCGCGATGGCAAAGAGGGTATCCCCCTCCCGCACGACGTACGTCGTGGTGCCGGCGACCGGCATGGCCAGCACCTGGCCCACCAAGATGACGCCCGGACTGGCGACGCCGGGATTGGCCTGCAGGATGGCGGCCACCGTCGTGTCACACATCCGAGCGATGCCGGACAGCGTATCCCCGGGGCGCACGGTGTACAGCGGGCCGCAGGGGCCCTGTGCGGTGACGGAAGGTAGGGGCAGAGCGACGCACGCCACGAGGAACACAATCGCGACTGCAGCGAGGCGTCGCATAGTGAATCCTCTCCTTCCCGGGCCGCCCGGCCGCGGCCCGCTTCCAGCCAGTGTAGGGCAAGGCCGGGTACAGAGCAAGCGCCGCGCCGCCCAGCCGGAAAACGCCACGGCCCGGGGCGAGCAGGGGAGAGGCGACAGGGGGGCGCCCGTGCAACGGCTTCCGCAGTGGGCAGCGGTGGTCCTTGCGTCCATTATCCACGGCTCCGCGGCGGGCTGTCAAGAATCGCTGCAGCGTCGGGTGCGGTGAGCTTATTGACGGCCCCCCGCGCCCT
>JAAZBQ010000699.1 GCA_012513725.1 Chloroflexota bacterium | reverse complement strand
CGGATGTACGGCAGCCCATCGGGCGCGTCAGGATCCGGCCACCAGTACGTGCCAAACGAGACATAGTCGTGGTGGTCACCGCTGGGCGCCGGCACGGCCTTGTCCGTCACAGAGAACGGCCCGGCGGAGAGGGCCTCATCCGCCTCGGCGCGCAGGGCGTCGACCGCCGGGGCCAGGGCAGGGTCGCCGGCGCGCACCCGTTTGCGGTTGTTGGCCAGGGTCTGCGGGTCGAGGCAGTAGGTGGTGGGCATCGTATCCATCAGACGCTCCTCATGGGCTCGGGGTGGCGTGGCCGTTCGCGCGCTGGGGATCCAGCCGCTCCAGAACCCGCGAGCCGTACTCGTCCATCGGGATGCGGCCCTCCAGCACCTCCCCGGTGAACAGGTCGCGGTACTCGTCCTCGCCAAAGTCGACGATCTGCCAGTCGCCGGAAAAGTTGGCGAGGAACACAAAGACCCGATCATCATACGCCCGCACCTGCGCGGTGATCCCCTCGGGCAACGGGAGGTCGACGGCAGCGGGGATGCCCAGGTCGGCGGCCAGCCCGTCGTACAAGTCGAACAAAAAGTCGTCTCCGGTGCGGGCGGCCACGTAATACGCGCGCCCCTGGCCGACGTGGTTCACGGTGAGGGCGGGCAGGCCCGCGTAAAAGTCCCTCCCGTACGAGGCCAGCACCTCGGCGCCCTCCAGGCGCAACAGGTCACACAGATCGTGGCACTCGAACGGGCCGCGCAGGCCCAAGGGGTTCGCCTTGACGGGCTCCAGGATGTTCGTCTGGCCCGGGTACAGCGCGTCGGTCTCCTCGCACCACAGCCCCATGAGGTTTCGCAGCGGGCCGGGCCGCGCGGACGGCAGGCAAAGGTCGTTTTCGTCCACCATGCCGCTCCAGTAGGTGAGCACCAGGGTGCCGCCGGCGCGGACATAGGCCTCCAGCCGCTGGGGCAGGTCGCCCCGGAGCATGTACAGCATCGGGGCGATCACCAGGCGGTAGCGGCTCAGGTCGTCCTCGTAGCCGATCACGTCCACCGGGATCCCCTGCTGCCAGAAGGGGAGGTAGTGGGCCTGGCAGGTCTCGGTGTAGGCCTTGCCCTGAAGGAGCGGCCCGCGGGCGTTCTCGATGGCCCAGGAGTTCTGCCAGTCGTAGAGGATGGCCACCTGGCTGGGCGTCGTCGCGCCCACCAGGTCGTCCAGGCGGGTGAGGAGGTCGCCGACGTCTGCCACGTCACGAAACACCCGGGTATCCTCCGCCCCGCCGTGGGTGACCACGGCGCCGTGGAGCTTTTCCGCCCCGCCGCGGCCGGCCCGCCACTGAAAGTACATCACCGAGTCGGACCCGTGGGCGAGGGCCTGGAGCGAGGCGAGGCGGTGCATCCCCGGGCGCTTGAGCCGCATGGCGGGCATGTTGTGCTGGGCGCTGGGGGTCGACTCCAACAGCAGGAACGGCTGCCCGCCCTTGAAGCAGCGGTTCAGGTCGTGGATGAACCCCACCTTGGCGGCCGTGCGCCAGTCCTCCACCGGCCCGTGCCAGTGGGGGTAAGAGTCCCAGGAGATGACGTCCACCTCCTTGGCCAGTACGCGATAGTCGAGGGTCTGGCTGACCCCCATAAAGTTGGTCGTGATCGGCACATCGGGCGTGATCCGGCGGAGGGGCTCGACCTCGCAGCGCAGGAAATCCGCGGTCTGGTCGGTCGTGAAACGCTGCCAATCCAGCATCAGCCCGTGGATGGAGGGATCGACGGGGCGTATCTGGGCCCAATCGGTGTAGGTGTGGCTCCAAAAGGCCGTCCACCAGGCGTGGTTCAGCGTCTCCAGGGTGCCGTACTTGCGCTGGAGCCAGCGTCGGAACGCCTCCATGCACAGGTCGCAGTGGCACTCGCCGCCGTTGTACTCGTTGGAGACGTGCCAGAGGATGAGCGCCGGATGGTCGCCGTAGCGCTCGGCGAGGCGGGTGTTCATCTCGACGCATTTGGCCCGGTACACGGGCGACGTGCGGCAGTGGTTGTGGCGGCCGCGATGGGGCTCGCGGACGCCGTCGGCGGAAACCCGGCGGATCTCGGGGTAGCGTTCGGACATCCACGCGGGCTTGGCGCCGCTGGGGGTGGCCAGGGCCACGTGCACGCCGTGGGCATAGAGATCGTCCATGGTGCGGTCGAGCCAGTCGAACGTGT
>JAAZBQ010000698.1 GCA_012513725.1 Chloroflexota bacterium | reverse complement strand
CGCTGCGGCTGGCCGGGGGGTTGGTGGATCGCCACGGCGCCCCCAAGATGACGGCCATCGCCATGCTCCTGGTGCCCCTCATGCCGCTGCTCTGGGTGTTCGCCAGCACTCCGGTCCATATCGGGATCGCCAAAGTGTACGGGTTCTTTGCCTGGGCCGGCTTTCACGTGGCGGCGCTGCCGATGCTCCTCCTCCTGGCGCCACCGCGCTACCGATCGCAGTACATGGCGGTGTTCAACACCGTGAACGGCGTGGCCGGCGTCCTCGCTCCGCTGCCGGCCTCCTGGCTGTATGCCAACTGGGGATTCACGAGCAACCTGCTGATCTCGGCCGGCGGGCGGATGGCTGCCGGGCTCCTGTTCCTCTGGCTGTGGCGCCGGGGCGTCCTCTTGCCGGGGACGGCGCCCGAGGAGGAGACGGAGCGCGAGCTGGCCCGGGCCTAGAGTGCTGCCCGCTTTCTGGCATGATGGGCGGCAGGGCGCCTGCGTGGTTGACACGGCGCGCTCGGGCTGGGCATAATGGCACCAAGGAGGTGCGACATGCCAAACCGCACGCTGCGTCCAGATGCCCGACTGCAGGTCAAGTACTACTTGGTCGCCGCGGTCGTGTACATGCTCTTCTTCTTCCCCTGGATATTCATGGGATTCATCCCAGAGCTGGGCTGGGGATTCGTGTTGATCTTTTTGATCGTCAGTTTCCTGGCCCTGGCCATCGCCGCCGTGCTGATCCCCCCGTATTACCGTTCCATCTCGTATGAGCTGGCCGACGAGGAGATCATCGTTCGCCGGGGGATCCTCACCAAGACGGTTCGCACCGTGCCCTACCGCACGGTGACCAACATCGACGCCAAGCGCGGGCCGTTTGACCGGATCCTGGGGATCGGCGGGATCCACGTGCAGACCGCCGGCTACTCCCAGCAGGCGGCGGCGGAGGCCCACCTCGAGGGCCTGACGGACTATGATGTGGTGGCGGAAGAGATCCACGCCGCGTTGCGCCGCTACCGTTCCCGGACCGGGCCGAGTATTGGGGTGGAGGAGCCGGCACTTGGGGAAGCGCCCGTCGGTGGCCAGGAGGAGTTGCTGCGGGAGATCCTGGCAGAGTTGCGGGCGGTGCGGGGGCGGTTGGAGGGCTGAGGACCCCCTTGCGGAGGGAGCGTCCACTATGCCACCCCGACCACGCCACGGGCGAACCATGACGGTCCCCACGTTCGTGGCGCGCAAACTCCGCCGAGAGATGACGCCTGCCGAGGCGTTGTTGTGGGCGGGTCTTCGCGGGCGGCGGCTGGCGGGGCTCAAGTTCCGGCGGCAGCACCCGATCGGCAGGTTCTTTGCCGATTTCTGTTGTGTCGAGCGTCGCTTGGTCGTGGAGGTCGACGGTCCGGTGCACCTGGGCCTGGAGCAGCGGGACGCGGAGCGCACCGAGATGCTGGCGTGCCACGGCTACCGCGTGGTACGGTTCACGAACGATCGCGTGCTGGAGGACCTGGACGGGGTGCTCGAGGAGATCGCGGCGGCTTGTGGGGAGGGGGAGGGGTTGGGGTGATGCGGGGGCGGCCCTCACCCCCCAGCCCCCTCTCCCGTCGGAACGGGAGAGGGGGAGAAGACGCGCGCGGCGCGCCGTTCCGATTGTGTGTCTGAACGGGAGAGGGGAGAAGACGTGGGCGGCGCCCTGTCGCACTGGCGGGTCGGGAGGGGAGCGGAGGAGGGGATGTGAACGGCCAAGCGCCGGTATGCGGCTACAGTCGTATCCTCTTGCCTCGGAGAAGGATGTGAACCCTCACCGCGCAGCGGTTCACTGCGCCGTTCCTTCCGGCGAGAACGCGACGCGGCTCCACACCCTTACGCGTCCCGACTCTGCCGCTCCAACAGGATGGAGCGGGTCAGTTCTACCGCGTCTGACCGTGTCCCCTGCCGCTCTGCTTCGACGTAAGCGGAGTGCTGCTTCATCGCCTACTCCCCCTCTCCCATTCCGATGGGAGAGGGGGCTGGGGGGTGAGGGCCGCGCCATCCGCACCACAAGGAGACCCCATGCCAGATCGCCCGAACATCCTCTTCATCCTGCCCGACCAGCTGCGACCCGACTACCTCTCGTGCTATGGGGCGCAGTTCATCCGCACGCCGCACATTGACTCCCTCGCCGCCGAGGGAACCCTGTACGGCCGCTGCTACTCGGGATCGCCGGTGTGCGTGCCGGCGCGGGTCTCGCTGATGACGGGGATGAACGCCATCAAGACCGGCGTGCTGGACAACTCCCACTTTTTGCCGCCCGATTACGCCGCGTCGGGCCTGCGCACCTGGCCCGAGATGCTCTTCGCGGCCGGCTACCACACCGCCGCCATCGGCAAGATGCACTTTTACCCCTGGGAGGCTCCCCTTGGCTTTCAGGAGCGCATCATCGCCGAGGACAAGATCTGGATTCGCATCCAGGACGACTATGCCAGGCGCCTGGCCGAGCACGGCTATGCCAAGACGGTGGGCAACGACAAGCCCGAGTACCACGCCAACCACGGCGCGTTCATCAGCGACATTCCCTGGGATCTCTCGGTGGACCGCTTTGTCGGCCAGGAGACCTGCCGCTACCTCCGCGAGTACGATCGGGAGGAGCCGTTTGCGCTGATGGTCGGTTTTCCGGGGCCCCACAACCCCTACGACCCCACGCCCGAGTTCGCCCGGCTCTTTGACCCCGAGGACATGCCCGCGCCGATCCCCGAGGGCCAGGATCCCCTGCGCCTGGGCGGCGGTGGCGGGCGCAGGTCGTGGTACGCCATCGAGAACGCTGCGTTCACCGAGCGCCACATGCGGGTGATGCGTGCCTACTATGCCGCGCTGGTGGCCCAGATCGACCACGAGGTCGGCGACATTCTGAGCACGCTCCGGGAGCGTGGGATGCTGGAGAACACGGTGGTCATCTTTTCCTCCGACCACGGCGACTATCTCGGCGACCACGGGCTGACGGGCAAGAACTCGTTCTTCGAGCCCGCCACCCGGGTGCCGCTCCTGGTCCGCGCGCCGGGGGCCGAGGGCGGGCGGTTCGAGGGGCTCGTGGAGCTCACCGACGTGACGGCCACGATCCTGGGCCATGCGCAGGTACCCCTGCCCGGCTATTACGACTCGGCGCCGCTACCGGCCGCCGGGCTGGAGGCCGCGGGCGAGGGGCGCGAGTACGTGTTTGGTGCCCTGGCCAGCGGGTGGATGGTCGTCGACGGCGAGTGGAAGCTATGCAAGTACGCGAACGGCCAAACGATGCTCTTCCACCTGCCCTCAGATCCGCAGGAGCAGCACAACCTGTACGCGGACCCCGCCGCTGCTGAAGCGTTCGGCCGGCTGGACGAGGTGCTGACCCGCGAGCTGGTCCGCTCGGTGCGGGCCGCGGCCCACGAGCGCCGGGTGATGGCCGGCAGCCTCTCGAACTCGGACGATTTCGGTCGCGTCGGCTGGTGCCGCCCCTACCCCGGGCACGTCGAAAAGTAGGCGCTTTACCACGGATTACACGGATAAACGGATGGGCACGGATGAAGAGCAGAATAGGGGAGTTCTGAGTCTGGTAAGGGTGGCTGTGCTGCCATCCATGCTATAGTCATGTCTTTATCCGTTTTAATCCGTATATCCGTGTAATCCGTGGTAGATTTACCGGAGGTGAGCGTTGCTTGATAGCCTCTCGCTGGGGCGTGGGACGTTGCTGCTGCCGGCGTTCTTGCCCGACGCGACCCTGGGAGTGGTGCGGACCCTGGACTCCGAGGACGTCGAGGCCTGCGGCATCGACGCCGTGGTGATGAACGTCTTTCACCTCATGCAGCGCCCCGGCTCCTCCACCATCCGCGCCCTCGGGGGGCTCCACGAGATGTTTGGCTGGCAGCGGCCGATCATGACCGACTCGGGGGGATTCCAGGCCTACTCGCTGATCCGCGAGAACGCCCGCTACGGCGCCCTCACTGATCGAGGCATCATCTTTCGGCCGGAGGGGTCGCGGCGCAAGATAAACCTCACGCCAGAAAAGAGTATCCAACTGCAGATGGCCTACGGCGCCGACATCGTCGTCTGTCTGGACGACTGCACCAGCGCCGACGCCCCCTACGAGGTGCAGCACGAGGCGGTGCGCCGCACCATCGCCTGGGCCAAGCGTTGCCGGGAGGCCTACGACCAGCGCCTCGCCTCCACCGGCCAGGGAGAGGCCGAGCGGCCGCTGATCCTCGGGGTGGTGCAGGGAGGCAACGAGCCGGACCTTCGCCGCGAGTGCGCCGAGGCGCTCCTGGAGATCGGTTTCGACGGGTTTGGCCTGGGCGGCTGGCCGCTCGACACCGAGGGCGACCTCCTGGCCGACATCATCGCCTACCTCCGGGAGCAGATCCCGCCCGAGTACCCGATGCACGCCCTCGGTGTGGGGCATCCCCAGCATGTGGTCACCTGCTGGAAGATGGGCTACGAGATGTTCGACTCGTCGATGCCCACCCGCGACGCCCGCCACGGCCGCCTCCTGGTGATGGACGATGCCGGCTCGGGCCCGCCCGAGGGGGACTGGTTCTCGTACCTCTACATTCGCGACGAGCAGCACGTCAAGGACGGACGGCCGGTCTCCGAGACCTGCGACTGCCTGACCTGCCGGCGGTACTCCCGGGCGTTCCTCCACCACCTGTACAGCATCAAGGATGGCCTGTACAACCGCCTGGCCACCATGCACAACCTGCGCTTCATGGCCCGGCTGATCGAGCGCCTCCGGGGCGACGGTGATGGGCGCTGAGCGCTGGCTCGGCGCCGAGGCCGACCTGGCCGGGGATGCCCGTCTCGACGACCTCGTGGAGCGGGTGCGCGCCAGTGCCAAATACGCCCAGGTGACCCCGAGCCTCATCCGCCGGATCGGCGCCCGGGAGCTGGCCGCGCACCGCAGCGCCCGGGAGGCCCTCAAGGCCACCCAGCGGCGACTCCATCAGGTGGGCGCGGCCTACCTCGAGGGCCGCATCCGCTACGAGGAGTGGCTGGACCGCCTGCGGGTCGCCCGGGAGGAGGGGGAGGAGGCCTTTCGGCGCGAGTGCCGGCAGATGATGCGCCTCCACGCCTCCACCCGCGAGCGCCTGCCGATCATGCCCCGTTTCTTCCAGGAGACCCTCGCCGAGATCGCCCCGGTCCATTCGGTGATCGACGTGGCCTGCGGCCTGGGCCCCCTAGCCATTCCCTGGATGCCCCTGGCCCCCGGCGCCCGCTACCGCGCGTATGATATCTATGAGGACCTGGCGGCGTTCCTGAGCGCGTTCCTGCCCCTGGCCGGCGTGGATGGGTACGCCGAGGCCCGGGATGTGGGCGGTGACCCACCAGGCGGGGAGTCCCGCGACGCTGAGGCTGACCTGGCGCTGGTGCTCAAGTTCGTGCCGAACGCCGAGCAACTGGCCGGCGGGCTGGCGATCCACCTCTTGGATAGCCTGCCGGCGCGGCACCTCCTGGTCTCCTTTCCCGCCGCCGCCCTCGGCGGCCGCGACAAGGGGATGGCCGAGAACTATGAGCGCGCTTTCCGCGAGATGGTCGCCGACCGCCCTTGGCGCCTCACGCCCTTTCGCTATGCCGAGGAGTTGGCGTTTCTCGTCGAGAAGCCTCACCACCAAGGGCGCAAAGAACACAAAGGAAGAGAAGAATAACAGATTTGCAGGCACCCCCTTGGAGTGCTGCCCTCTCGGAGTGCGGCAGACTTGCTGCCGCCTTGTGTTCGGCCACTCTCGGTGGCCGTCTTCGGGCGCGTGATCTGTCTCGCTACCATAGGGGACCGAGCATCGCAGGCCCCGCTTCTCACGGGATCGGCTCGTGGTGCGCGCGAGGGCGCCACCGAGAGTGGCGCAGGACAGAGCGGCAGCGAGTCTGCCGCACTCCAAGGGCACCGGCGGGTACGCTTATCTTCTCTTCCTTTGTGTTCTCCGTGCCCTTGGTGGTGAGCTCCTCCCCCATTCGCGGACGCGCGCGCATGTGGACTATACTGTCGCCGCAGAGCCTGCTCGGCGTACCGCACCGAAGGGGGGATCGATGGCCGTCCTGGAACGCGACCGCGTGCTGACCTATCCGGAGCGTCTCGACCGGCTGCGGGAGACCAAACTCGCCCAGACCCAGGAAAAGCAGCGCGTCGTGGGCTCCATGGACCACGACGACTGGGCCCTCATCCTGCCCCCCGAGGATCGCCGGGAGATCGTCCAGGCGATCAGCGGCTCGGGGATGCCGATCACCGACGTCCTCCTGAAGGGGTTCGCCATCACGCCGAACCACCCCTCGGGCGGCTTTTTCGGCCCCAAGGCCGTCGGCGAGAACTATCGCGCCCTGATGGAGGCCCACCCCGTCTACGTCGACCCCCTGGCCTCTCTGGCCGGCGGCTACTCGGTGAACTATTCCTCCTACATCAAGGTCCAGCATCCTCCGGAGATGGACCTCGGCGACCTGCCCGAGCGCATCAAGAGGTACGAGATGGCCGCCCCGGTCTTTGGCCAACAGCACTTTTGCCAGGACATGGCCATCGGCCTGGAGGCCGGGTACGGGGGGCTCCTGGAGCGGATTCGCCAATACCGCGGGGAGCCCGGCCCCGAGGTGGCCGGCTTTTACGACGGCCTAGAGGCTGTGGTCCTCGGCCTCCAGAACTGGATCTCTCGCACGGCCGAGGCCGCCCGAGAGATGGCCGCCGCGGAGGAGAACGCCCAGTTGCGCCGGAACCTCCTGGAGCTGGCCGACATGAACGCCTGGCTGGTGGACCATCCCCCGCGCACCTTCCGCGAGGCCTGCCAGTGGATCCTCTGGTACCTGATGATGGCCAGGATGTACAATGGCTCCGGCTCCGGCGGACGCCTCGACGTCCTCCTGACCCCCTACTATGAGCGGGATGTGGCCGCGGGCATCCTGGACGACGAGGAGGCCGAGTTCCACCTGGCGAACCTCCTCCTCCGCGACACGACCTACCTGCAGCTCGGCGGGCCCGACGCCGAGGGGAACGACGTCACCAACCGGGTCTCCTACCTGATCCTCGAGGCCGCCCACAAGATGCGGGTAGCCACGAACGTCGGCGTCTGCGTGGGGCCGGGGGTCGATCCGGGGCTCCTCCGCCGGGGGGTGGAGATCCAGTTCGAGGACAAGGCCGGCACGCCCAAGTTCTTGGGGGTCGAGAACGTCGTCGAGGGGTTCTCCCGGAACGGCATTCCGCCGGAGACGGCGCGCCTGCGGGCCTACTCGGGCTGCCACTGGTTCGCCCTGCCCGGTCGCGAGTATTGCCTGAACGACGGCGCCAAGATCAATCTCGCCAAGGTCCTCGAGGTGACCCTCGACGAGTACATGGCCGAGCCGGCGCCCGCCCGCTCGGTGGCCGACCTCTGGGACCGCTGCGTGGACCACCTGGCCGAGGCCGTGGCGACGATGGCCGACGTGTTCGATTTCCACGTGCAGCACAAGCACGACGTCTTTCCGGAACTGGCGCTGGACCTCTGCTGCTACGGGCCGATCGAGCGGGGGCTGGACGCCTCCCACGGCGGCGTGGACTACTACAACTTTGGCCTGGACGCTGCCGCCCTGGCCACCACGGCCGATTCGTTCGCCGCGATCGAGCAGCGGGTGGAGCAGGAGGGGCGCCTGACCTGGGAGGCCCTCCACGCCCACCTCCAGGCCGACTGGGCCGGCCCCGAGGGGGAACGGGCGCG
>JAAZBQ010000697.1 GCA_012513725.1 Chloroflexota bacterium | reverse complement strand
CGCCATCGCGGCAGTAGACGCCTGCCGTTTCTACGCCGGCCTCATCGTCGGAGCCCTCCGGGGCGAGGATAAGGAGACGCTCCTCTCCGACCGCTATGCGCCCATCCCGGGCTACTGGGAGGAGCATCCCCTCTGCCCGGAGGTCGACGGCATCGCCACGGGATCATACCAGGCCAAGGGCGAGCCGGAGATCAGCGCGTCGGGGTACGTCGTGCACACCCTTGAAGCGGCGCTGTGGGCGTTCTACCACACCGAGGACTTTCGAGAGGGCTGCTTGCGGGTCGTGAACCTCGGGCAGGACGCCGACACCACCGGCGCGGTGTACGGCCAGCTGGCGGGGGCGTTCTATGGCGAGGAGGGGATCCCCGAGGGGTGGCGCCGGATCCTCGTGCGGGCCGATCTCATCGCCGACCTGGCCGACGGCCTGTACCGCCTGGCCGCTGGCCGGCCGTTCGTGCGCTAGGGGAGGGGCCGGGGCTACTGCGCACCCGCGCCGTGGCGGCGGATGGCCTGCACCTCGAGCTGCACGCTCTCCGAGCCGTTGTAGGCGTTCACCGAGGGCGTATAGGCCACGTCCACCACGTCGCCGACGCGGTACTCCTCGGCGATCTCGCCCATGCGAAAGGCGATCGCCGCCAGGCCCGCCGATCCATCAGCCAGGAAGAGCCGGCAGTGTTGGCCCTCCCGGCCTACGGGCCGCAGGTCGCGGATGGTGAGCCCCGTCGTGGCCAGCACGGCGGGCGGGTTCGCCTCGCCGCAGGGCTCCAGGCTCGCCAGCGCCCGGACGCTCTCCATGGTCAGCGCGGCCAGGGGCACCCGCACGTCGACGTCCAGCCTGCGGCTCAGGAGCGGCGAGCCGGCCGGCAGGCATGCGGCGGCGTGCTCCTCCAGCGCCCGGCGAAAGGGCTCCAGGTTCTCGGTGGCCAGGCTGAACCCCGCCGCCATGGCGTGCCCGCCAAAGCGGGTGAGGTGCTCGCGGCAGGCCTCCAGGGCGCGGGTGACGTGGAACCCCTCGATGGAGCGCGCCGACCCCCGCACCCCTTCGCCGTTCGCCCGCATCACGAGCGTGGGCAGGTAGAACTGCTCGGCCAGGCGGCTGGCGATCAGGCCCACGATCCCCTCGTTCAGGTCGTCTCGGGCCACGAACAGGATGGGGCGCTCCGCGGGATCGCCCTCGGCCTCCAGGGTGGCGGTGGCTGCGGCCACCTGCCGCTCGAGGAGCTGCTGGCGCTCCTGGTTGATCTCGTTCAGCCGCGCGGCCAGGGTGCGCCCCTCGACGGGGTCCGTCGCGGTGAGCAGGCCGAGGGAGAGGTCCGCGGATTCCAGGCGGCCGGCGGCGTTCAGGCGCGGACCCAGGCGAAAGGCGATGTCCTGGGCGCCCAGGCGCTCGGGCGTTACCCCGGCGGCGGAGATCAGCGCCCGCAGGCCAGGCCGGGCGGTCTGGCGCAGGGTCTCCAGGCCATGGCGCACCAGGGCGCGGTTCTCGCCGAGGAGGGGCACGATATCGGCCACGGTGCCCAGGGCCACCAGGTCCAGGAACTGCTCGGCGATGGCCGG
>JAAZBQ010000696.1 GCA_012513725.1 Chloroflexota bacterium | reverse complement strand
CCAGGAGCGGCCCCCCCGAGTTGCCGGGGTTGATCGGCGCGTCAGTCTGGATCGCCTCCCCCACAAAGCGCGCGTTGGGCGTCTCGATGACGCGGCCCAGGGAGCTGATGATCCCGAACGTCATGGTCAGGTCCAGGCCAAAGGGGTTGCCGATGGCCAGCACCAGCTGCCCCACGGCCAGCCTGTCGGAATCGGCCAGCGGCAGCGGCGGCGGCAGGTTGACCGCCTGGACGTTCAGCACCGCGAGGTCGGTCGACGGATCCTCGCCGATGACCTCTGCCGGATACACGCTGCCGTCGGCCATGGCCACCGTGACCTCGTCGGCATCGGCCACGACGTGATAGTTGGTGGCGATGTGCCCCTGATCGTCGTAGACAAAGCCCGAGCCGGTGCCCTCCTGGGGCATGACTTGGTTCAGCAGGTTCGTCACCAGTACCCGGCTGGTGATGTTCACGACCGACGGGGAGACCTGCGAGTAGATGGCCTCCAGCTGCCCCTGCAACTCGGACAGATTGCCCGCCGCCTGGGGCACCGGCGCCTGGCCCACCGCGGGCGGCTCCTGGGGGAACACGGTCGGTACGCCACTGCTCGACGCCGTCGCAGTGGGGGCGATGGTCACGGGCGGGGCGGAGTCCTGAGGCTGCCCCAATCCCGGGGGCGTCTCTTCGCCGTTCTCGAGTCCGTCCAATCCACCTAGGAGCAGACCGCAACCGGACAGCGCCAGGATTGCGCCCACTATCAGAACGCTCTGCAGAACTCTGTACTTGGTCACCGGCGGTTCCTCCGCGCATACGCCGCTGATCGCGGGCGTTGCTGCCCGCAGCGCAGTGAGGATCCTGTCAGATCATATCGGCGCGGAGGATGACAGGATACGGGGGCCGGTGGGATCAGTGCGCCGTTGAATGTACACTCGGGCCGCATCGCGACTGGCTGGCAGCCGACATGTTGACCGGCAGCGGGGGCGTCGACGGGCGAGCGTCAGTCGCGGCGTCCATCCTCATTTTGAGGCCAGCCGTCCGCCTTGTCAAGCCAGGTCGCCCCCACGCCCCCGCAACCGAGGAATCGTCGCCCGCGTATACTGTGTGTGACGCGAGACGCGAACAGGAGATACGCACATGGCGAACGGAAACCGCAACGTCGTAAGCCTGGTGGCCGGAATCGGGCTGGTACTTCTCGGCCTGCTGTTCCTGGTCTTCCAGATACTCCAGGTCGACTTTTGGTCGTACGCCTGGCCGCTGTTCATCATGGTACCGGGGTTGCTCTTTTTTGTGGGGATGTTTGGCGGAGGCAAGGGCGCCGCAGGGCTGGCGATTCCCGGCGCCATCCTGACCATGCTGGGAGCCCTGTTCTTTTACCAGAGCGCCCTCGACCAGTGGCAGAGCTGGGCATATGCCTGGGCGCTCATCTGGCCGACGGCGGTCGGCATCGGGATGCTGATCCAGGGAATCTGGAGCGACAACACCCGGCTGGCCCAGAGCGGCAAGCAACTGATCCGTGTCGGGCTGCTGATCTTTCTCGGCGGGCTAGTGTTCTTTGAGCTGATCATCGGCATCGGCGGATGGGGCGTCTTCTCCAGCGGCACCCGCGCCTACGCGCTGCCCATCCTGCTCATCGCCGTCGGGCTCTACGTGCTGGTGCGCCAGGGCTTGCGCGCGCGCAAGGAGGCGGCCGGCGGCCCTGGCCCCGATCGCGACACCCCGGGCAGGTACGACTGATCGTCCCACGGGACCAGCCCCGCGCGCTGGGAAAACGACGAACGCCCCGCACTGTGCGGGGCGTTCCGTTCTTCATCGCGGCTACCAGCGACGCTGCTCGAGCTTTCGCGTCGTCTGGCGGCTCTTGCGCAGCTTGCGGGCCTGCTTGCGCTTGCGCTCCTGCGATGGCTTTTCAAAGAACCTGTTGCGGCGCGTGGT
>JAAZBQ010000695.1 GCA_012513725.1 Chloroflexota bacterium | reverse complement strand
GGCCTCTGCGCGCTTTCGGGTACAGGAGTGCCACAACGATCTGGAATCGCTGCTGGCCACCGACGTCGACGCCGTGGTGCTGATCACCCAGCCCTGGCTACACTATGAGCAGGCTGTCCAGAGCCTGCGGGCCGGCAAGCACGTCTATTCGGCCGTGCCCGCCGTGTACGGGCTGAGCGGGCCGGAGCTCCTCGAGAAGCTCGACGACCTGGTGGAGACGGTGCGGCGCACCGGGCAGTTCTACATGATGGGCGAGACGACCTACTTTCGCCGGGAGACCATGTACTGCCGCCAGCGCGCCGCGGCGGGGGATTTCGGCCATTTCACCTATGCGGAGTGCGAGTATTGGCACGACCTCGATTCGCCCACCAGCAACCTCCGGGAGGTAGCCCGCCGGCGCTGGGGGGCCGCCTTTGCCGACGACAAGCGCGGCGACCCGCCCATGCACTATCCCACCCACGCCGTCGGCGGCGTCGTCTCGGTGATGGGCACGCGAATGACCAGCGTCTCGGCGCGGGGGTACGTGATGCCCGACGACGACTGGTACCAGCCCGGCAACCTGTGGGACAACGTCTTCTCCAACGAGGTAGCGCTCTATACGGCGGCCAACGGCGCCCTGGTGCGCCATGGTGAGTTCCGGCGCATCGGCCACCCGAACCGGGAGGGCGTGCGCATTTTCGGCACCGAGGGTTCCTTCCTCGACGATGCCTCCGGATCGCGTTGGGCCACGCGAGACGGGTACGAGGAACTGGACCTCTCGGGCGTGTCCGAGCCCCTGCCCGAGGCGCTGGGGGCCAATCTCGGAGGCCACGGCGGATCGCACGCGTACCTGGTCCACGAGTTCGTGGACTCTTGCGTGCGCGGGCGCCAGCCGCGGGTGAACGTCTGGGAGGCGGCGCGCTATGTGGCGCCGGGGATCGTGGCGCACCAATCGGCGCTGAAGGACGGCGAGACGTTGCCGATTCCCGACTGGGGGGATGCGCCGGTCTGAGCCGCCCCAACGGCGCGGCTCAGACCGATACCGCGCGGCCCTCGACGGAGGAGCGATAGGCCCCAAAGCACACCGCGTGTGCCGGGAGCGCCCGCTCTCCGGAGCAGAGCGGTTCCCGCCCCTCGGAGATGGCCGCGACAAAGTCGGGCACCTCGGCGGCGTGCACCGCCGGCCACTCGTATTCCCGTTCGTGCCAGTCGCCATCGTACCAGGCCAGGCGGCGCTCGCTGACCTCGATCTGGCCCTTGCTGGTGTGCACCGTCAGCACGTTCCTGGGCGCACTGGCCACGCCGGCGACCTCGATCTGGCCGCTCAGCCCGTTGGAAAAGGCCACGGTAACCAGGGCCAGGTTGTCGGCCCAGCGCCCGCTGCCCTTGGCGACGCGGCCGTAGACCTGCACCGGCGCGGCGTCGGCGAACCAGCAGACCCGGTCAGTGCTGTGGATGCCCATCTGGGTGAGCGCGCCGCCGCCGAGCATGGCAGGGTCGTTGTGCCAGGTGCGCCCCGGCGCAGCGGGTCCCAGGGTATAGTGGTAGACGCTGGTGATCATCTCCGCGTTGCCCAGAACGCCCTCGGCCAGCATCCGCCGGGCCTCTTGGAAGGATGGCTCGTAGCGGGACGAGAGCCCCACCCCCAGCACGACG
>JAAZBQ010000694.1 GCA_012513725.1 Chloroflexota bacterium | reverse complement strand
TATCGCAGACCCTCGGTATCCTGGGGCTGACGCTGATCCTCTTTTCCGGAGGCCTGGACACGCCCTGGGAGGACGTGCGGCGCGTGGTGAGCCGCTCGGCGACCCTAGCAACCGTGGGGGTACTGCTCACCGCGGTGATTCTCGGCCTGACCACCTGGCAGCTGTTGGGCATCCCGCTCACCACCGCTCTCCTCCTCGGCGCCACCGTGTCGTCCACCGACGCCGCCGCTGTGCTGGCCGTGTTGCGCTCCAAGAGTATCAGCCTGCGGGGATCACTGCGCCCCATGCTGGAGGTCGAGTCCGGCGGCAACGACCCCATGGCGCTCTTTTTGACCACCGCCGCAATCGGCCTGGCGACCGGCAGCCCGCCGGCGATCGGCAACACGGTTCTGCAGCTGCTCTGGCAGTTCCTGCTGAGCGGTGCATTGGGGTACCTGGCTGGTCGCGCCTACCCCTGGATCATGTCGCGTGCCAACCTAGAGTACGAGGGGCTATACCCGGTGCTCTCCCTAGGCTTGGTGTTCGCCATCTATGGGGTCACGGCCTGGTTGGGAGGGAACAGCCTGCTGGCCGCGTACGTCGCCGGGGTCATCTCGGCGCGCACCGACTTTTACCACCGGCGCAGCATGGCACGGTTCCACGCCGGCGTCGCGTGGCTGATGCAGATCACCATGTTCATGGTGCTGGGCCTGCTGGTGTTCCCCTCGCGGCTTCCGTCGGTCGTCGGCCCGGGGCTGGCGGTGGCGGCCTTGCTGATGTTCGTGGCCCGGCCGCTATCTGTCGTCCTGAGCACGCTGACCTTCCGCCTCGGGTGGCGTGAGCGCGTGCTCTTGTCGTGGGTCGGGCTGCGGGGGGCAGCGCCCATCGTCCTGGCGACCTTCCCGATGCTGGCTGGCGTGGAGAACGCCGATCTGCTGTTCCACCTGGTGTTCTTTGTGGTGCTGATCTCCACCGCCATCCAGGGCACCACGGTGCCCTATGTGGCCAAGTGGCTCGGCGTAGACGCCCCGCTCGATGACCGCCCATCCTATCCCCTGGAGTACAACCCTGTGGCCGGCCTGGGAGGCCGGCTGACGGAGTTGTTCGTCGCCGAGGGATCGCCGGCCGTGGGCCGGTCGATCATGGGCCTGCGCCTGCCACAGGACCTCCTGGTGGTCCTCGTGGCCCGGGGAGACACGTTCGTGATCCCCAGGGGCGCCACGATGCTAGAGTCTGGCGATCGCCTCCTGGTGCTGGGCGAGAACTCTTCGCTCGAGGAGGCGCGCCAGCGCCTGGGGGGCGCCGCCGAGGACAGCCGACCCGGCTAAGTTCGACCCACTGCGCCCGTTTGCGCAACGCACAAAGACGGCGACCGGCCCGCGGGCCGGTCGCCGTCTCGTTAGCGCAGCAGGACTAGACGCGCTCCTCCGGATTGTCGTAGAAGAGGGTCGGCCCGTCCATGGCGTCGTCGACATCACCCCAGAAGGGCATCTCGTCGCCCGAGTAGTTCCTCAGGCCGTTCGTGACGATGATCGGCCGGCGGTCCATGCCCACAGTGCAGACCATGGGCAGCTCATCGGCCCAGATGTCCAGGATGCCCCGGAACAGCTCCGTGGCGCGGTCCATATCTGGCTCCACTGCCACCTCGTCCCAGATCCGCCAGATCTCACGGATCCAGTGGTCCTCGGGCGGCGGCTCGCCGTTCGGGTCATCCGGGTTGTTCTTCCAGAGGCCCCAGGCGCCGGCCCAGGGGCGGTCGGAGATGGTGCCCAGGAAGATGCGCGGGTCGGTGAGGGGCAGGTGCGCCCGGTCGCCGCCCCAGTTGCCACACTCCATTTCGTTGGCTGCGTGGCGGATGTCGTAGAGCGAGCGCTCCTGACCGCGGAAGGAAGCATTGATGCCGATGTCGGCCAGGTACGCGATCCACATCTGCTCCTCATCGGTGGGCTGCTCGCTGCGGCCCTCGATGATAAAGCTGACCGCACCGCTGCCGTCCTTCCACATCCGGAAGCCCTGAGCGTTCCGCTCCGTGTACCCTTCCTCGTCCAGAAGGCGGTTGGCCTCCTCGGGGTCGTACTCGATGTGGACGTTGGCGGCCCGCTCATGGTACTGGGGCGAGCCCTCGGTGGGGCTGTACTGCCGCGGGATGCGCAGGCCATCGTAGATGAGATCGTTGATCTCGTCCCGGTTCATGGCCAGCGACATGGCGATGCGGCAGTTGCGGTTCTGGAAGAACTCGCGCACCAGCGGGTTCTTGGCGGCGTGGTTGGGGTTCATCCCCTGGTGGCCCTCGCCATAGCCGAGGAACACGCGATAGTTGCCGTCCTCCTGCCCCTCGAGCATGAGGGAGAGGTCCGGGATGGAACGCCCCTGAAAGTCGATCTCGCCGTTCAAGATCCACAGGGCAAAGACGTCGGCGGTCTGGCGCAGCCTGTGCTGCACCCGATCGATGTACGGGAGCTGGTTGCCCTCGGGGTCAACGCCCATAAAGTACGGGTTGCGCTCCATGATGAACAGCTCTTCCCCGATCGAGTTCACCGGTACCCAGGTGTCGACGGAGGGACGCTCGGGGTTAAAGTCGTACTGGTCCCGGTCGGCGTACAGCTGGGCCCAGCTCTCGAACCCGGCCGCAGAAGCCTGGGCGTTCAGGTCGGCCTCATCCGCAAAGTTGGGGTGGAAGCGCTCCATATAGTGCGCGGGCGCGAACGGCTGCTGGGTGCCCATGTCATAGTGGAAGAGCGGCTTGGGGGCCACAAAGCGAAAGATGACGGTGAAATCGTCGGGCGTGTCCAGTTCGTAGACCGTCTCGTTGTCTCCGGTGCCGGCCTTCCAGCGAGAAGGCACCGCCGGCACCAGCTCGGTGTCCAGCAGGTTGTACTCGTACCAGAAGCGAAAGTCCTGGCTGGTAAAGGGCTCCCCGTCCGACCACTTGCCCCCCTCGCGGAGGTGGAAGGTCCATTCGGAGGCGTCCTCGTTAGTGTCCCAGCTCTCGGCGAGGTCCGGTCGCACACCGAGATCCGGGGTGAACCAGTTCAGCCGGCGGCGGGTGAGCTTGAGGGGCCCCTGGCGGTCCGAGGGACCACCGAAGGACCGGCGCATCCTGCCGCCATAGTTGCCGATCGACTCGAACACGGGCCAGACAACGGGATTGACGGGCAGGCGCTCATCCACCGGGGGCAGTTCACCCGCGGCCACCCGCTCGGCCAGCAGGGGGGCCTCGTTGTACTGGGTGATCATGCCGGCATCGGGCGGTGCGGTTGGCTCACCGGCACCGGCCGAGATGGTCGGCACGCCTGCCGGTGCCGCGGCCGTCGGTGCGGGGGCCGTCTCGCCGGGCGCCACGGGCGTGGTGGCTGCCGGCGCGCATGCTGCTGCAATCGTTGCTGCCGCAGCAATACCAGAAACGCGCAAGAACTCGCGACGTGAAACGCTGGTCATGTCTCCTCCTTCGGGGACGATGCGCTGCGCGCTCTCGCGTGAGGAGTGGGCGAAGATATGGAAAGGGGATGAGGCGCCTATCTCACAGAGCACTTTTGATGCCACTACTGATACGCTACCATGCTAGCGATTGTTTGTCAACCCGAGCGCCGAAATGTGCTCACGTGTGCAGTCGGGTTCGCCTTGGGCGGGCCGCATCGCGGGCTCGCACGTTCTGGAGGCGCGATCGCGCGTGCGCGCGGCGGCAAGGGGTCAGGCGAGGCGCACGCCCCCGACGGATGCCCGGTGCATGGGCATCCGTCGGGGGCTCAGGTCCGGCCTGAGGATCAGGTCCGGCCTGAGGATCAGGTCCGGCCTGAGGATCAGGTCCGGCCTGAGGATCAGGTCCGGCCTGAGGGTCAGGCTGGCCTGAGGATTAGGTTGGCCGGCGAATCAGGAGCGCAGAGACGGGGGCTTCCACTCGCCCGCGGGCTCGGGCGAACGCAAGGTGCTCGGCGCGGGGATGTCCTCCCAGGTGCGGCCCTCGCCGTTGAACTGCGGCAGCCAGGGCGCCAACGCCTCGAACATCTCGTCGCACATCCGCCACACCTCCTCGGTGTTGCAGACCGCGCCCGTCAGTGGATCGTGCAGCACGGCCAGCTTGGCCAGCTCCCGGTTCCCCGTCAGGGCGGCCTCCACGGCCATCTCCTGGACGTTCACCGACACCCGGCAGGCCGCCGCACACTGGAGCGGCAGCGGGCCGGCCCAGGCCGGGCTCACGCCGTTGGCGTCCACGTAGCAGGGCAGCTCCACGATGCAGCCCTCGGGCAGGTTGGAGATCAGTCCCGTGTTCGGCACGTTGAAATGCCCGCGGTAGGTGCGGCCGGTCTCCAGCGCTTCCAGGATGTAGGAGGCGTGCTCGGAGGAGCGATGCGCGGGGCCGATGGGCTGCGGCTCGCCCGCCATCCACTTGGGGTACATCTCCCGGTACTCGTTGCTGGTCTCCCGGCAGTGGTTCAGGTAGCCCGCGGTGCGCCCGCCGATCCACGTGCCCGGATAGATCCAGCGGTCGATCTCCTCGGGGCGCTTGCGGTACCAGGGCAGGTACTCGGAGAGGTGGCCGTTGGACTCGGTGGACAAGTAGCCGAACCGGCGCAGAATGTCGATGCGGGCGGG
Organism: Chloroflexota bacterium; assembly: GCA_012513725.1. Lineage (GTDB taxonomy): Bacteria > Chloroflexota > Anaerolineae > UBA1429 > UBA1429 > JAAZBQ01. The sequence continues at coordinate 1,815 of JAAZBQ010000694.1, read as the reverse complement.
CTCGCGCTCGCGGATCTCGGCGTCCGCTTCCATGGCCTCCAGGAGGAAGGGCAGCATGTCCTTGCCCTGGTGGGTGACCTGGATGTACCACGTCTGGTGGTTGATCCCGGCGCAGACGAAATCGACCTCCTCGGGCGGCAGCCCCAGGGCCTTGGCCATCAGGAGGTGCCCGCCCTCGACCCCGTGGCACAGCCCGATGAAACGCACCCCGCCGGCCCGGCGGGCGGCCCAGGTGTTCATCGCCATGGGGTTCGAGTAGTTCAGGAACAGGGCGTCGGGGGCCAGCTCGCGGATGTCCGCGCAGATGTCGAGGATCACCGGAATGGTCCTGAGGCCGTAAAAGATCCCGCCGGGGCCCAGGGTGTCGGCCACGCACTGGTCCACGCCGTACTTGAGCGGGATCTCCACGTCGTGGCCAAAGGCCTCCAGCCCGCCGACGCGCACGGTGGACATGACGTAATCCGACCCGGCGATCGCCTCCCGGCGGTCGGTAGTGGGGACGATGGTGGCCGGCAGGCCGTTGTCGGCGATGGACTTCCGGCAGAGGTCGGTGGCCATCTGCAGGTTCTCGGGGCTGATGTCCATAAAGCGGAACTCGGTGTCGGCGAGCTCGGGCACCGAGAGGACGTCGGCGACGAGCTTGCGGGTGAACCCGACGCTCCCGGCGCCGATCATGGCGATCTTGATCATGTTGTGTCTCCTCCTGCTACTGACGTCACGACGCTCAGACTCTGTCATCTACCACGGATGGCACGGATAGGCGAATGGAACGGATAGAGAAAAGACGGCGCGGATCTGCTACGGCGCATGGATGCCGGCTCACACGCAGTGCGAGGGATCATCATGTCGAGGGCACCCGTGCACCACTCCATCCCTCGCATGCGCCGCCGCCGATCCCTTTACCATAGGGTGAACCCTCCGTCGATGACCAGGTCGTGGCCGGTCACATAGTCGGAGGCTTCCGAGGCCAGGTACACGACCGCCCCCTGCAGGTCGGTGACCTCGGCCATGCGGCCCATGGGGATATCCTTCAGCCAGCCCGGCACCAGGTGCGCCACCTGCCCGACGAGGGCCGTCCGCGTATAGCCGGGGCTGATCGAGTTCACCCGCACCCCGCGCGCCGCCCACTCGGCGGCCATGGAGCGCGTCAGGTGCACGACGCCCGCCTTGGAGGCATTATAGGCGACCTGGTTCTGGGGGCGATTGACGATGTGGGCCGACATCGACGCGGTGTTGATGATCTTGCCGTACCCCTGCTCGAGCATGGCGCGGCCCTCGGCCTGGGCGCACAGGAACACGCCCCGCAGGTTCACGGCCACCACGCGATCCCAATCCTCCTCGGGCATCGTCTCGGCATCGGCCCATCCGCCGATGCCGGCGTTGTTCACGCCGATATCCAGCCGGCCCCAGGCGCTCAGGATGCGCGCGATGGCGTCCTCGACCTCCCGGCGTACGGTGACGTCGGTACGCAGCGCCAGCGCCCGCCGGCCGAGGGCCTCGATCTCGCCGGCGACGGCGCAGGCGGTCTCCTCGTTCAGGTCCACGATGGCGACGTCGGCGCCGGCCTCGGCGAGGGCGTGGGCCAGGGCCTGGCCGATGCCCTGCCCGCCTCCCGTCACCAGGGCCGTACGCCCGGCCAGCGAGAACCGCTCCAGGATGGTTGCCATTCACCCTCCTTGAGAATCTACCACAGATGCCACGGATAGGCGGATGGAACGGATACGGAAAGGAACAGGCCATAGGGGCGGTGCACGCCGCCCTTATGGCGGATCATCCTGTTCACTATCCGTGCTCGCCTCTCCAGGCATCCGTGGC
>JAAZBQ010000693.1 GCA_012513725.1 Chloroflexota bacterium | reverse complement strand
TGGCCTTTAGCCGGCGCAACGGCGACGGCCACGTCTCCGACGACCTGGCCCGTCAGGTGCGCGAGGCTGAGGCGCAAGGCTACACCGTGGTCCTCGTGGAGGACGCCTGCTGCAACCAGTCCTGCTATCTGGCCATCGCCGACACGCTGCGGCCCGAGGCCGCCGGCGCGGTGCGCGGGGTCAAGGACGCCGGCGTGGCGCACACGGTGATGTTGACGGGCGACAACCCCCACATCGCCGCGCAGATCGCCGAGACCGCGGGGGTCGACGACTTTTACGCCAGCCTCCTGCCCGAGGACAAGGTGACGGCCATCGAGCGGCTGGAGGCCGAGCGCGGCCGCACGGCGATGGTGGGCGACGGCGTGAACGACGCCCCCGCCATGGCCAAAGCCACCGTGGGGATCGCCATGGGCGCCGCAGGAACCGACACGGCTTTGGAGACCGCCGACGTGGCGCTGATGGGCGACGACCTGAGCCGCCTGCCCTACGCCCTGCGCCTCAGCCGCAGCGCGCTGGCGGTGGTTCGCCAGAACGTGGCCGCCTCGCTGGCGATCAAGGCCGTCTTCCTGGGCCTGGCGATCGCCGGGATCTCGACCCTGTGGATGGCCGTGCTGGCCGATACCGGCGCCTCGATCCTGGTGACGCTGAATGGCATGCGGATGCTGCGGTATCGCGAGTAGCGTCGGCCATAGTGCTCGCCCCGACGGCGGCCCGGGTCGCCGTCGGGGCATTCCCGGCCCTCGGGGGTAGACGGCGTGCCGGCGCATGACCGGCAAGGAGCCAGGATGAACCAGCGGATCGAGACGGTCATCGTCGGCGGCGGGCAGGCGGGCCTGGCGACCTCCTACTATCTCACCGCGCTGGGCCGCGAGCACGTGATTCTCGAGCGAGCCCCACACACGGGCAGCGCCTGGCGAGATGATCGCTGGGACTCGTTCACCCTCCTGACTCCCAACTGGTCGTTTCGCCTGCCCGGCGCCGAGTACCGGGGCCAAGATCCCGACGGGTTTCTGACCCGCCAAGAGGTGATCGCGCACCTCGAGCAGTACGTCAAAGAGTACCACCTGCCCGTCCACCATCGGGCGACGGTCCGCTCGGTGGAACCCGCGGGCAACGGCACCGGCTATGTGGTGCGCACCGACGGGGGCACCTGGCTTGCTCGCCACGTGGTGATCGCCACCGGCTTTTTCCAGCATCCCCGGGTGCCCGCCCTGAGCGCCGACCTGCCCGCAGGAATCATCCAGGTTCCCTCGGGCCAGTACCGCAATCCCGATGCGCTGCCGCCCGGGGCGGTGCTGGTGGTGGGGAGCGCCCAATCGGGGTGCCAGATCGCCGAGGAGCTGTACGAGAGCGGTCGCAAGGTCTATCTCTGCGTCGGCCGAGCCGGCCGCGTGCCCCGCAGATACCGAGGGAGGGACACGTTCGAGTGGCTGGAGCTCGTCGGGTTCCTCGACCGCACGGTGGACACCCTGCCGACCCCGCGAGCCAAGTTCGGGGGCAGCCTGCAGGTCTCCGGCCGAGACGGCGGCCGGACGCTCAACCTCCACCAGTTCGCCCGCGACGGGGTGACCCTCCTCGGCCACCTCGAGGGCGCCCGCGACGGCGTCATCCGGCTGGCCTCGGACCTCCGTGAGAACCTGGCCCAGGCCGACGAGACCGAGGCCCAGATCACGCGCCTCATCGACGGGTACATCGCCCAGAACGGCCTGGACGCGCCGCCCGACGAACTCGTCCCGCTGCGAGACGCCTACGCTGCGCCCGAGATCGCCAGCCTGGTCCTGAAGGCCGCCGGCGTGTCGGCCATCATCTGGGCCATGGGCTACACCTTTGACTATAGTCTGGTGCGGTTGCCGGTGGTGGATGCCGACGGCTACCCGGTGCAGACCCGCGGGGTGACGGCGTATCCCGGCCTCTACTTTGTGGGGATGCCCTGGCTGCACAAGTTCAAGTCGGGGCTGCTCATCGGCGTGGGAGAGGACGCCGAACATATCGCGTCCCGGATCGCCGCGGGGGATGCGCTGCAGACGGGCGTGTAGGTGTTGGACGGATCGCGCGCCAAGGGGCGCGGGGCCAAAGACCCCGCGCTACGACTCACGCCTGCTCCAGATCGCCGGCGACGATGGCCCTCACCCGTCCTACCCGCTGATCATCCGTGCCATCCGCCCATCCGTGGCATGCGTGATCCCCTGCTCTCCCCGCCTACCTCCGCGCCGGCCGTGCTCGCATAACGC
>JAAZBQ010000692.1 GCA_012513725.1 Chloroflexota bacterium | reverse complement strand
CCATCCGTCCGTAGCGCTGATCCATGTCGCCTCCCGCGATGCCGTGCCATGTGGTGCCGGGGATACTAGCACACCGCCCCCGGGCCGGCAAGGTGCGGACGGATGTGCCCCCCTTCCCGGAAGGTTCCGGTACCCACACCCTCTACGGACGGAACGACCCACTGTTCGCCAGAAGGCCGAGTAGCGCGGGTCTAACCTGTAGTCGGTCCGCGTGCGTCCGCATCGTGGGGATGGCGAGGCTCCGCGAACTCCGGAACCTTCCCGGAAGGCAAGGCACCTTCCGGGAAGGGGAGCCATTGACGCCCCTGCCCCGCCGGGTACAATGGCCCCAGCCGCCACGCCGCGCGCGTCCGGTGCCGCGACGCAAGCCCCCAGGGGTCACCCATGACACTCCCCAGATGGTTCCTGCTCATCGCGTTCGCCCTGGCCTGCGCGCAGATCGGTTGCGCCTCCACCCCGCCCGCCGATGCGGCGCCGCTGCCCGATGGCGAGCCGACGGTCGAGATCCAGCGTGCATATCCACCCGCCGCCGGGGGCCTCACGCTGCCCACGGCCGACCCGGCGCGTCACGACTGCCTGCGGCTCGATAGCGTACTCTTTGGTCTTGCGCAGGCCGACGACCCGCTGGATACCGCCCAGGCGCTAGGTCTCCCGGTGCGCGACGGCAGGATCCAGGTCATCATCACGCTGGCAGGCGAGGATGCCGAGTTCCTCTCCGAGTACGACGCGGAGGTCGGCTCCCGGTCCGAAGCGCAGGTGCAGGCGTACATCCCGCCCGCGAACCTGTGCGCACTGGGGAGCGACGACCGGGTCGAGGCGGTACGCGCTCCCGACCTCGTCTCCTCCTGGTAGACGCCACCACCCGCTCATCCGCCGTCGAGCATCGACTGCCCCGCCACAGAAGGGACAACAGACCGTGCATCATACTCATCCCTCCCGTGTACATCGCGTTCTGGCGCTGGCCGTTACGCTCCTGATCATGTTTTCGGGTGCCGCACAGGCACAGGGCGATCGACCCGCCCGCCCCTCCGCGGCCCCGTCTATCTCGCCGGAGGCGCTGAAAGAGGCCGTCAGCGCGCTTCGCGCCCAAAAGGCCGCCGCGGTCGGTCCCGAGGGCAAGCTGGACACCGCCCTCCGCCGCGCCCACGCCGCCTCTCTGTCCGGCGCCGCGCCGGGTCCATCGTGGACGCCCCTTGCCACCGCAGAGGGCGCCGTCCAGGTTGAGATCGTCACCGAGCCGGCGCGGGCCGAGAGGGCCCAGGAGGCGGTGCACCACGTGGGCGGTCGAGTCACCGGCGTAGGGTACGAGGGCGCCAGGGTGCAGGCCTGGGTCCCCGTGGCCGCCCTCGGCGCCCTGGCCAAAGACCCTGCGGTGCAACGCGTTCGTCGTCCCGCCACCCTGGAGACGGGTATGGTGAGCGCCAGCGCGTTGGCCGCCGGTGCCTGGTCGTCCGAGGGGTTAGCCGCCATGAACGCCGCCGCGTGGCATGCGGCAAACTATCGGGGAGACGGCGTGCGGGTCGGCATCATCGATGGGGGGTTCCAGGGCTACGCGTCCCTCCTGGGATCGGATCTCCCCGCGCAGGTAACGGTGCGCAACTTTGTCGATCTGGAGACCGACGCGGACGTGAACGGCCAGGGCAGCAACCACGGCACCGCCTGTGCGGAGGTCATCCACGACGTCGCGCCGGGCGCTGCATTGTACCTGGCCAAGATCACGACGTCGGTGGACCTCGAGGAGGCCGTCAACTGGCTCAAGGCGCAGCAGGTTGACGTCATCTCGATGTCCGGTGGCTGGTCGGGCACCACCCCCGGCGACGGCACCGGCCATCAGGCCAGCGTGGTGCAGGCCGCGCATGACGCCGGCATCCTGTGGGTGAACGCCGCCGGGAACGAGCGACTGACCCACTGGGGCGGCCCCTACCGCGACGCGGACGGCGACGGGTTCCACGAGTTCGACGCGGCCGGCATCGAGTTCAACCACCTGACGTGGACCGACGGGTCGGCCATCCTCCTGGAGAGCGGCCAGCTGATCCGCGCCGCACTCCGCTGGGACGACTGG
>JAAZBQ010000691.1 GCA_012513725.1 Chloroflexota bacterium | reverse complement strand
GAAGAACTGGATATTCGTCCGGCTGCGGACCGACGAGGGGCTCACCGGCCTCGGCGAGGCCACCGGCGGCCTGGCCACTCGCCCGAACCTCGGCGACGTCGAGGAGCTGCGCCGCCACGTCATCGGCCAGGATCCCACCCAGCCCGAACGCCTGTACCTCAAACTCCTCAAGGCCCGCTACCTGCACCCCTCCACCGGCCTCAGCGCCATCGAGCAGGCCTGCTGGGACATCCTGGGCAAGTCGCTGGGCGTGCCCCTCTGGAAGGTGTTCGGCGGCAAGCACTGGGAGCGCCTGCGGGTCTATGCGAACGGCTGGTACAAGGGCCCCCGCGACCCCGGCTTTTTCGGCGAGGCCGCCGCCAGGATGGTGGAGCGAGGCTACACCGCGCTCAAGTTCGATCCCTTTGGCGGCGCCTATCAGCAGATCGCCCCGGAGAGCGAGCGCCTGGCCGTGGCCATCGTCCGCGCCGTCCGCGAGGCGGTGGGCGACGACGTGGACATCCTCATCGAGGCCCACGAGCGCTTTACCGTGGGGAACGCCATCCGCCTGGGGCGGGCGCTGGAAGAGTTCCGGCCAGCGTGGATCGAGACCCCCGTGCGCACCGAGGATCTGGCCGGCAACCTGGAGGTGGCGCGGGCCATCCGCATCCCGGTGGTGCTCGGCGAGGGGTTCCACGAGCCTCGGCAGTTCGCCGAGCTCCTGGCGCACCGGGTCATCGACGTCGTCCAGCCGGAGCCGATGCACCTAGGCACCTCCAGGGCGCGGCAGGCGCTGGCCATCGCCCGGGCGTACGACGCGCTGGTGGCCTGCCATCAGGCCCAGAGCCCCTTTTGCACGGCGGTGAACGCCCACCTGCACGCCTCGATCCCCCATTTCTACATCCAGGAGAACTTTGACGACTCGGCGGAACCGTGGGTGTGGGATCTGCTCCAGGGCGTGCCGCGGGTGAAGAACGGCTACCTCACGGTCTCCGACGCGCCGGGCTGGGGGGTGGAACTCGACGAGCGCGAGGCGGCCAAGCACCCCTACGGCGAGACCCACTTTCTGCGGCTCTTTGAGGAAGGCTGGGAGAAGAGGGACGCAGGGCCGACGGATAGGCCGCAGAAATAGGCTGATTAGTATACAAAAGGATGAAGGAGGAAGGATGAAGGATGCCGCTGCGAGGCGGTCTCGGTAGCATCCCTCATCCTTCCTCCTTCATCCTTTCCCCCTCACCCGTGGCGGACCTCGATGCCCTGGGACCGTGCAACCTCACAGAGCGCCTCGAGGTGGTCGGCGCTCGGGGTCGAGAGGCCCCGGGCGCGATAGTCGATGGCCAGGCTGTCGTACTTGCCCGCCGCCATCCCGTGGAAGGGGAGCAGCTCATAGTACAGGAGGTTCGGGAGCGTGGCGGCGAACGCGGCGATGGCCGCCACGTCCTCCGGCGTGTCGTTCACGCCGGGCACGATGGGCGTGCGCACGATGAGGGGCTGGGGCTGCCGGCCGAGCCTTCGGGCGTTTTCCAGGATGCGCTCGTTCGGCACGCCGGTGGCCTCCCGGTGGCGCGCCGAATCCAGCAGCTTGATGTCCAGCATCACCAGGTCGACGAGGGGCAGGATCTCCCCCAGCCGCTCCCAGGGGTAGTGGGCGGCGGTCTCGATGGCCGTGTGCAGCCCCTCGGCGCGGCAGCGGGCCAGGATCGCCCGGGAGAACTCGGGCTGCATCAGGGG
>JAAZBQ010000690.1 GCA_012513725.1 Chloroflexota bacterium | reverse complement strand
TCCACACCGGCCTTGGCCCCCAACACCAGCGCCTCGGCCATCCCGATAAAGTTCATGGCCACCTGGATCTGGTTGCAGGCCTTGACCGTCTGCCCCGCGCCGGGAGCGCCGCAGAAGGTGGCTTTGCCGAGAAGGTCGAAGAGGGGCTTGGCCTCGTCGAACACCTCCCGCTTGCCGCCCACCATGATCGACAGCCGCGCCTCCTGGGCGCCCACCTGGCCGCCGGAGACCGGCGCGTCGAGCATCGAGCAGCCCTGCTCGTCGGCCGCCTTGGCCACCTGGATCGCGGTCACCGGCGAGATGCTGGACATGTCGATCAGGAGCGTCCCCTGCTTGGCGCCGGCCAGCACGCCGTCCTCGCCGAGGTAGACGCGCTCGACGTCGGGCGAGTCGGGCACCATGGAGATGACCACCTCGACCTGCGCCGCGACCTCTTTGGGCGATGCGCCACGGGTGGCGCCCTGCCCCACCAGGGTCTCCGTCGCCGCGGGCACGATGTCGTACACCACCAGCGAGTGCCCGGCCTTCATCAGGTGTCCGGCCATCGGGTTGCCCATGATCCCCAGCCCGATGAAACCGATCTTCTTGTTCGCCATGTTTCGTCCTTTCTCAGTGAACCGTGCCCATGCGCCGGCCATTGTCCCCGCCCCCCGGCCCCGTGTCAAGCACTTCCTTCCCGGAAGCGTCCCCCTTCCCGGAAGCTGCCTGGGCTTCCGGGAAGGTTCTTCGATCTCGGAACCTTCCCGGAAGGCAGGAACCTTCCGGGAAGGTAGAACTATGCCCGCCAGGGGCGGCCGGCGTTCACCGCCTCGGCGATCCCCAGCGAGGGGAGGGCCTCGGCCAGGGAGGGCGAGGGACGCCGCCCCTCCCGCAGCGCCTCCACGAACGCGGCGCTCTCGCCATAGAACCCGCAGATCTCCTCGGGCGGCGGATCTCCCGCGGCCGCCTCCAGCGCCAGCGCCAGGCGCCCCTCGTCGTAGAGGTGCAGGTAGCCGGGGTAGGTGGTCAGCGGCCCGTACAGGCCATCGATCACTACCGTGCGGCTGCCGGCGTGGCCCACGTAGCGCTCCATCTGCACCCCCACCTGGGGCAGCATTTCCATCTGGGCTATCTCGCCTCCGGCAAAGACCATGGTTACCAGCGCGCCGTTCCCGCCAACGGGGCGGACGTAAGCCTCCACCACCTCCCCGGGGCCCAGGAAGCGCAGGGCGTCCAGCCCGTGGATCCCCGTGCCATAGGCAAAGGTGGGCTCCTCCCGACGGTAGCGGTAGAACTGGCAGGAGAGCGCCGTGGGTCTCCCGGCCTCGGCCAGGAGCGCCTGCATTCGCCGAAGGAGCGGCGCGTAGCGGCGGTTCAGGGCCACCTGATGTGGGGTGCCGTGCGCCTGGGCGATCTCGGCGAGTTCCCGCGCCTCGCGGACGCTCGCGCCGGGGGGCTTTTCCATGAACGTCGGCACGCCGCGGGACAGGAGGTCCCCGGCAACGGCCCGCATGGCCTGGTAGGGCACCAGGGCCCACACGGCGTCCGGGGCGACGTCATCGAGCATCGTGCGATAGTCGGCATAGTGGGCGCCAAAGCCGTAGCGCTGCGCGGCGTCCTCGGC
>JAAZBQ010000689.1 GCA_012513725.1 Chloroflexota bacterium | reverse complement strand
GTGAACAGCGCCTCGGGGGTGGTGTCCTCGATGATGCGCCCGTCGTCCATAAAGATAACCCGGTCGGCGGCGTTCCGCGCAAAGCCCATCTCGTGGGAGACGACGACCATGGTCATCCCCTCTTGGGCGAGCTGCATCATGACGTCCAGCACTTCCTTGATCATCTCCGGGTCCAGCGCCGAGGTCGGCTCGTCAAAGAGCATCACCTGGGGCTGCATGGCCAGGGCCCGGGCGATGGCCACCCGCTGCTGCTGCCCGCCGGAGAGCTGCCCCGGGTAGGCGTCGGCCTTGTCGGGGATGCCGACCTTGGCCAGGAGGTCGTGGGCGACCTCGGTGGCCTCGTTGCGCGAGCGCTTGCGCACGATCCGCTGGGCCAGGGTCAGGTTCTCGATCGCCGTCAGGTGGGGGAAGAGGTTGAACGACTGGAACACCATGCCCACTTCCATGCGCACCTTGTTGATGTTCTCCGCCGCGGTGAGCGGCACCCCGTCTACCACTACGGTGCCCGATTCGGGCACTTCGAGGTGGTTGATGCAGCGCAGCAGGGTGGACTTGCCCGAGCCGCTGGGCCCGATGATGATCACCACCTGGCCGCTGGGAACGTCGACGGACACGCCGTTCAGGGCCTGCACTCTGCCGTGGGAGAACGTCTTGTGCACGTCGCGGATCTCGATGATCGGTCGCGTACCGTTGCCGGCCACTGCGGGAAGGGTCATAGCGTGCTCCTCTAGCGCTCGAACTTGCTCTTGGACTCGATGTACTCCACTACACGCGAAGAGAACAGGGTGAGCACCAAGTAACAGAGCGCTACCAGAATCCAGGTATCCAGGCTCAAGAAGGTGCGCGACATGTACTCGCGCCCGCGGCGGGTGAGGTCCGAGACGGCCAGCACGGAGACCAGCGAGGAATCCTTGAGCAGGGCCACGAACTCGTTCCCGACGGGCGGCAGGATCACCCGCACCGCCTGGGGCAAGATGACATAACGCATGGCCTGGAAGTAGGTCATGCCCAGCGAGCGCGCGGCCTCCACCTGGCCGTGATGGATGGACGAAATCCCCGCGCGAAAGATCTCCGAGCCGTACGCGCCGTAGCAGATGGTCAGGCCCATCACCGCGGCGGTAAAGGGGTCCAGGCGCAGGGCGATGAACCAGTCGCCGGTGGGCTGCAACATCGGGGAGATGGCGATCAGCACGTTGCCGATGCCGTCCAGCACCTGCGGAAAGGCGTACCAGATGAACAGCAACTGCACCAGGAGGGGGATCCCGCGGATCACCTCGACATAAAGAGATGCTATGCCGTAGATGATGGGGGAGCGGGAGATGCGCCCCAAGCCACCGAGGAGGCTGACGACGAGGATCAGGACAAACGACGTGGAGACGATCCGCAGCGTCACCACGATGCCATCGGAGACAAAGTCCCAGATCTCGCGGAACGGATAGGGCTGCGCCTTGGTCAGGAACCACACGGTGAACGCCACCGCCAGCACCAGGTGCCACCAGGAAAAGATCCGGCGGCTCGTCTCACCGCGCAGCCGCCAGAACCCCGCCGCGGAGACGGCGGTGCCCGCCAGGGCGGTCAGCAGCCCCGCCCGGGGGGC
>JAAZBQ010000688.1 GCA_012513725.1 Chloroflexota bacterium | reverse complement strand
TGCTACAGTGGGGGTGTGTCGAGAGAGAGGGCGGCCCCACCGCACGGCCCCCATCCCCCACCCGCCGAACGGAGAACGCAGCGCGCATGTACCAGGATCAGATCGTCATCCGTGGCGCCCGAGAGCACAACCTGGCCGACATTAACGTCACCCTGCCTCGCTTTCGCCTGGTGGTGATCACCGGGGTCTCGGGGAGCGGCAAGTCGTCGCTGGCCTTTGACACCCTCTACGCCGAGGGCCAGCGCCGGTACGTCGAGTCGCTATCGGCCTATGCCCGACAGTTCCTCGGGCAGATGGAAAAGCCCAAGGTCGATTTCATCGGCGGGCTGAGCCCGGCCATCGCCATCGAACAAAAGGCCGTATCCAAGAACCCCCGTTCTACGGTGGCCACCGTCACCGAGATCTATGACTATCTCCGCGTCCTCTATGCCCGGGTGGGCATCCCCCACTGCCCCCAGTGCGGGCGGGAAGTCCACGCCCAGTCGGCCCAGGAGATCGTCGACCGCGTCTGTGGCCTGCCGGCGGGCACGCGGTACCAGGTTCTCGCGCCGGTGGCGCGCAACCGCAAGGGCGCCTTTCAGGACGTGTTCGCCCAGGCCCGCGCCGATGGGTTCTCGCGGGTGCGGGTAGATGGCGAGGTGCGCGAACTGGAGGACAGGATCCCGCTGGACAAGAAGCGCAAGCACGACATCGAGCTGGTCGTCGACCGCCTGGCCGCCCCGGCCGAGGATGGCGACAACCGGGACGCCTATGTCAGCCGCCTGACCGACTCGATCGAGACGGCCCTCCGCATGGGCGACGGGCTGGTGATCATCGATCGGGGCGCGGGCGACGAGTGGCTCCTCTCGGAGCAGAACTCGTGCCCCGACTGCAACCTGTCGTTCCCGGAGCTGAGCCCGGCGATGTTCTCGTTCAACTCGCCCCTGGGCATGTGCCCGGACTGCAACGGGCTCGGCACCCGGATGGAGTTCGATCCGGACAAGTTCGTGGACCCGGACAAGTCGCTCCACGACGGCGGACTGCGCTCCAGCGGCGAGATGCGCAAAAAAAAGAGCACGGGCACGTACAAGATGCTCGAGTACATCGTCGGCCAGTATGGCGCCACGATGGACACGCCGTGGAAAGACCTCCCGGCCAAGTGCCAGCACACGCTCCTCTACGGTGGGATCGAGGTGACCTTTGAGTGGCACAACAGCCACGGCGAGGGTCGACACACCCACACCACCGAGGGCGCCGTGAATGAGGTGCGCCGCCGCTACCGTCAGACGAACTCTGAGGGGATGCGCCGCTGGTACACGTCGTTCATGGGGCAGCGGCCCTGCACCACCTGCGGAGGGCTCCGGCTGCGCCCCGAGGCCGCCGCGGTGACGGTCGGTGGGCGGCGCATCACCGAGGTTACCGCCCTCGCCATCGGCGACGCCCTGGCGTGGGTGGACGGACTACACCCCGACGCCGCGGACGCCGATGTCCCGCGCCTGAACGCCGAGCAGTGGCAGATCGCAGAAGAAGTGCTCAAGGAGATTCGGGAGCGCCTCGAGTTCCTGGTGAACGTCGGCCTCCACTACCTGACCCTGGGACGGCCCGCGCCGACCCTTTCCGGCGGGGAGGGACAGCGGATCCGGCTGGCCAGCCAGATCGGGTGCGGCCTGACGGGCGTCCTCTATGTGCTGGACGAGCCCTCCATCGGCCTCCACCAGCGCGATAACCGCCGCCTGCTGGACACCCTGGAGCGCCTCCGCGACCTTGGGAACACGGTCCTCGTAGTGGAACACGACGAGGAGACGATGCGCACGGCAGACTGGATCGTGGACCTGGGCCCCGGCGCCGGCGTGAACGGCGGCCGGCTGGTGGCTGCGGGGCCGCCCGAGGCGATCGCCGCGGACCCGGCCTCCCTCACCGGACGGTACCTCTCCGGCGCGCTGCGCGTGTCGTCGCCGAACGGCCAGCGCCGCCCGACGAACGGCAAGTGGCTAACCCTGGTCGGCGCCCGGCAGAACAACCTGAAGGGCTTGGACGTCCGCTTCCCCCTGGGCCTGTTCACCTGCGTAACGGGGGTCTCGGGGAGCGGCAAGTCGTCGCTGGTGGCGCAGACCCTGCACCCGGCGCTGGCCCACGTGCTGAACGGCGCCGGCGACAAGGCGGGCGCCCACGAGCGGATCGACGGCCTGGAGCACGTCGGTAAGGCGATCAACATCACCCAGGAGCCGATCGGCCGCACGCCGCGCTCCAACCCGGCAACGTACGTCCAGGTGATGGACGAGATTCGCAACCTGTTCGCCCAGGTGCCCGAGGCGCGGCTGCGCGGTTACAAGGGAGGCCGCTTCTCCTTCAACGTCAAGGGCGGACGCTGCGAGGCCTGCCAGGGGCATGGGCGCCGCCGGGTGGAGATGCACTTTCTCGCCGACGTGTGGGTGACCTGCAACGTCTGCAAGGGCTCGCGGTTCAACCGGGAGACGCTCCAAATCCGCTACAAGGGCAAGAGCATCTCCGACGTGCTGGATATGGACGTTTCGGAGGCCCTAGAGTTCTTTGCCAACGTGCCCAAGGTGCAGCGCATCCTTCAGACGCTGGCCGACGTGGGGCTAGGCTACATCAAGCTGGGCCAGAGCGCCACCACCCTCTCGGGGGGCGAGGCGCAGCGGGTCAAGCTCGCCAAGGAGCTGGCCCGGGTGGCCACCGGCGACACCGTCTACATCCTGGACGAGCCCACCACCGGCCTCCACTTTGCCGACATCCAGAAACTCCTGGACGTGTTGCACCTGCTGACCGACGCCGGCAACACGGTGGTGGTCATCGAGCACAACCTGGACGTCATCAAGACGGCGGACTGGATCATCGACCTGGGCCCCGAGGGGGGCGACGCGGGCGGCCGCATCGTCGCCGAGGGGACACCGGAAGAGGTGGCCCGGATGCCCGAGAGCCACACGGGTCGCTTTCTGCGTGAGATTCTGACTACCGAAGAGGTGGGTGGCAACCACCGCTCCGAGGCCGTCATCGACCCTGCATCCATCACCGCGCCGGCCTGAGAGGAGGACGTATGATTTCCGAGATGGACGCCAACGCCCTGGCCTTCTATAGGCGTCATGGCCCAGTCACCGAGCCCGGCGCATACGCCGAGGCGTTCGACGACCTGCCCGACGCCGTCCCCGGTCTGGTGCGCGTCGTCCAGGGGCTGCTGGTCCACGTCTTTTGGGCCGAACGCTACGGTCTGCACCTATCGCCCGAGCGCGAGGCCGAGGTGGGGCTGCGGAGGGTGGAGGCGCAACTGGAGCGCATCCGGGCGCTGGATCCCCGGCCGCTCGCCGAGGCCCGCCCCCTGGAGACCCGCCTGGTGGGCAACTGCCGCGACTATGCCACCCTCCTCTGCGCCATGCTTCGCGCGCACGGGATCCCGGCCAGGGCCCGGTGCGGGTTCGGCGCCTACTTTTGGCCGGAACGGTACGAGGACCACTGGGTCTCCGAATACTGGAGCGCCGCTCAGGAGCGCTGGGTTCTCGTCGACGCGCAGCTGGACGCCTTTCAGCAGGAGACGCTGCGGACGTCGTTCAATCCCCTGGACGTGCCTCGGGATCAGTTCATCGTTGCCGGGCAGGCCTGGCTGGCCTGCCGCGAGGACCGCTGCGACCCGCAGGCCTACGGCATCCACGACATGCACGGGATGTGGTTCATCCGCGGGAACGTGGTGCGCGACTTTTTGTCGCTGAACAAGATCGAGCTGCTGCCCTGGGACGACTGGGGCCCCATGGCCTCCACCGAGGCGGAGGCGCTATCGCGGAACGTGTCGCTCATCGACCGCCTCGCCCGCCTCGGGCTGGCCGGCGACGAGCTGTTCCTGGCCCTGCGGGCGACGTACGAGAACGAGCGCCGGCTGTACGGGGTTCCG
>JAAZBQ010000687.1 GCA_012513725.1 Chloroflexota bacterium | reverse complement strand
TAAAGGGCGACGGCACCACCTGGGCCACCAGGTCGGGGCGCGAGCGAGCCTCGTCCAGCATGCGGTGGGCTTCGGCGGCGTTCATGGCCATGCGCGCCTCGCAAAGGACGTGCTTGCCGCTCGCCAGGGCGGCGATGGTCACCGGCGCGTGCATGTACGGCCAGGTGCCGATCACGATGGCGTCGGTGTCGTCCGCCTCGACGAGGTCCAGCCAGTTGCCATAGGCGGTGGGGATGCCGTGCTCCTCCGCCGCCCGCTGCGAGGATTCCAGCGTGCGGTTGGCGACGCTGACGATCTCCACCCCATCGATGGCCCGCAGGCCGGGGATGTGCCGGGCCCGGGTGTTGCCCCCCGCGCCGACGAGGCCCACGCGTACCGTGTCTGCCATGATACCGTCTCCCTTCCTGTGCCGGGGATTGTCCCGGCATGGTCCATTCGTCGCCGGACCGCCGCCGAGGAAGGGATGCTGCGCATGGGGAACGGCGGATGGTCCGGGTGGTGCTGCTGGTTGGGTCGCTTGGGGGTGGTGGGGGCTTGTGCTGCGTGTGCCCGCGCGGGGCTAAAGACCCCGCGCTACCTCATCACGCCCGCTAAAGCGGGCTCAGGACCTGTGTATTATGCTATGTAATCTCTCAGGCTGATCTCAAATAGTATTACGTTGCTCTATAGCGTTCATAAGCCTGCTTTAGCAGGCGTGGGAGGGTAGCGCGGGGTCTTTAGCCCCGCGCGATGACGGCCCCGCGCGGTGGCGTAACGCCACACAACGCCGCCTCCTCTCACCCCGCCACCGCCAGCGTGATCTCGTAAAAGTGCGTCTCCTCCGTCCCAAACGGCGCGCCGGCCGCCTCCCGCACGATGACATAGTGCCGCCCGCTCTCGCGCAGGGTGTACTCGAGCCGCGCGTCGAGCCCGCCGTGGCCGTCGTCGTCGTCGGCCAGCACCTCCAGGTTGGGGCCCAGCAGGAACACCCGCGGGTCCAGCCGCGAACCGATCTCCTCGGCCAGCACCGTCACGGCGATCTCGTCGCCGCGCTGGCCGTCCACCGCGTACACCTGGCCGTAGATGGTCTCCTCGTGGCTCTCGATGTACAGGAGCGCCCCCTCGGTGATGGCCCCCCGGGTGGCGACCTCCGGTTCGAGCACCGCCGCCTCGTCGATGGTGGTGGTGCCCTCGGCGTCAAAGAACGACAGGCCGATGGTGAACGCGCCCGCGGTCGCGCTATCAAACCCCTCCACCTCGGCCACATAGACCCCGGTGCCCAGCGGACTGAAGGTCAGGAGCGGCGCCATCGAATCGGGCCCGTCGTCGCTATAGTGCAGGAAGTTGCCGTCGATATCGTGCACGTTCAGCGCCGGATCAAAGTTCGGGTTGTCGGTGCCCATGCGCAGGGTGATGGCCTCATCGGCCAGGGCAATGAACTTGAAGCATGACGTCTCGCCGGCGGCCAGCGTGCCCGCCGCGATCTCGTCCATCTGGAGCGAGCGGGCCTCCGGGCAGTACTGTGCCTCCGGAGGCGCGATCCCCAGGCCCTCCTCGAGATCGGTGACCACGTACTGCACGAACAGGGTCTCCCCCTCTGCGCCCTGGGCCAGCAGCTGGACCTGGATCGGCGTCTCAAAGAGCGGCGAGATCCACGCGTCGGCGCGAGCGCTCTCCACCGCCACCCCCTCGCCCAGGATGCCGGCCAGGGCCTCGGGACCCCACGTGTAGCGGCCGGCCTCCATCCCGCGCACCGTCTCCAGGCTCACAAAGGTCCCCGGCGCGGCGGAGAGGGGCGCCAGCAACTGGCCGCTCCAGATCGCCTCGATGTCGGCCCGCTCGGCGATGGTGGCCTCGCTCGGCGCCCACTGGCCCGTGCCCCCGTCGTCGATCCACGTCTCGTCGCCCACCTGGACGATGTCGCTAAAGGCCAGCGCCTCGCCCCGCCGGGCGGCGATGACCAGGCGCTCCGCCTCGGCCGGGCGATCCGTCTCGTGGAGGACCTCGGCGTTCAGCACGCCATCGGCGCCGATCCGCAACAAGTAGACGTACAGCCGGGCGCTGGAGAGCTCCTCGGCGCTCCGGATGTCGGCGAGGCTCAGGGTCGCCGGCCACTCGTCGCTCGGGCGGATGGTGGCCTCTTCGCCCGGCGGCACGATCTCGATCGGCGCGGCGAGGTCCGTTACCTCGGTCTCGAGCGTCAGGGCAAAGGCGTTGCCGGCGCTATCGGTGCCGCCCAGCTCCGCCCGCAGCCGCACCAGGGCCAGGGTCTCGGTCGCCACCCACGCCTGCACGGCCCCTTCCTCGACGGTGACCGCCCCAAAGGGCAGGTTGGCGGCCACCGCCTCCGGGTCGGCGCTGTAGCGGGCCACCGAGAGGCTCCCCAGCCGCTCGGCGCCGGCGTACTCGAGAGAGGCGCCGCTCAGGATGGCGAGCGGATCCACCATCCAGGCCAGGTCCTGGCCCTCGAGGACGTCCCACAGGCTGTTGGGGGTGACGAACCACTCCCCGCTGCCATCCTGGTCGACGTAGGTCTCGCCCTGGGCCTCGATCACCTCGATGGAGGCGGGGGCCTCGTCGGCGACGGCCATCTCCAGGAGCACGCGCGCCGCCTGGGGGTCGTCGGTAAAGGCGTACTCGGCGGAGAGGATGCCCTGCTCGGCGGCCGAGATCTCCAGCACCGCCTGTAGCCGGGCGCTGCCCCATTCGTCCAGGGACATGAGGTCCTCGGCTGCCAACGCCTCGGCCGGGGGCGCCTCGCTCGCCGTGGGCAGGTCGATGGTCAGCGGCTCGTCGATGCGGTCCAGGGTCGTCTCGATCTGCATCAGGTAGGCGTTGCCCTCGGGGTCCTGCCCCTGCAGGTGCAGGAACGAGCGGAGCACCAGCCCGCGATCGGGCGAGACCCAGGCCTCGGCCGCCGCGGAATCCAGCACGACCTGGTTCACGCTGGCGGCGACAATGTCCTCCTCGTGGTAGCGATAGTGGTGCGCCTCGCGGCCGTCGATCGTCTCGGTGTCGACGTACTCGGCCTCCAGAGCGGCCAGAACCTCGTCATAGACCGACTGCGCAAACGACGTATAGTCGGTGGGCTCGGCGGCTTCGGCGCTCAGGGCCTGCCAGCCATGGCCCGAGGGGTTGATGAACTGCTGCCCCTCCGCCTCGACGATGACCAGGTCGAGGGGCTCGTCGTCGAGATCGCCCTTGAGGGTGACCCGGCGGGCCTCCGGCGCGGCCACGATCTCGTTGGTGACGTTCAGCGAGACACGGCCCGTCTCGGGCGACTTGACGTCCAGCGCGACGGATAGCTCATAGGAGGCCAAATCGGCCAGGGGGGCCAACAGGTCGATGGCGCCCAGGGCCGGGGGCTCGGGCGGCTCTTCCGTCGGGGCCGCCACCGTGGGGGCCTCGGTGGGTTGCGGTTCGGCGGTGGGCTCGGGTTCCGGCGCCGGCGACGTGGGGGAGGGCTGGGCGGTGGGGAGCAGCGAGGTGGCCGGGGGGGTGGCGGTCGGGTCCGCAGTCGGCGGCGCGGAGGCTATACAGCCTGCCAGACCTCCCGACGCGAGAAGCAAGAGCACGAGGGTGAGGGAGATGTACTTCATCTGGGCATGCTCCTTCAGTGCACAGGGGCCGGCTGCCGAGTGCGACGCGGCGCCCACATGCGGATGGATTCGGGCGTGCCGTGCGGGTACGGAGGGTGATCGGGTGCGGGCCCTTGGAACCCGCAGGATATCCGATGGGGCGTCGCCCGTCAAACCCTCTGCCTCTCACAACGATACCCCCCGCCGCACCTCCAGACGGGCCGCTTCTTCTATGAGGGGCGGTGCCGGAAGGTGCCACTCCTTGTCCTCCCACAGCAAAAGGATGCGCCGCTCCACCTCATTAAGGGCGGCCTCTTCTATGGGCTGCGGTGGCCGAAGGTGCCACCGCTTTTCCTCCCAGCACTACGCATGTCCTGCCTACGTCAGACCCGCCTCCTGTCTTGATCGGCCTGGAGCCCAGACCGGTCTCCGTCCCACGGTAGGCTCGTTGTCCAGTACGAAAAGCGGTGGCAAGCCACCGCAGCCCATAAAAGCCCCCCTCATCTCGAGGCGGAACGGAAACAGCCTGCTCTGAGAGGAGGGCGGAGGGCCAACCGAACGCTTCTCCTGCGCTGTGAGTTGACAAGGTGCGGCGGGCGCGTATGATGAGTACCCGGTGAGCTATCGCGCGGCGCATCATTTTGTTATTATGCCGTCTGGCGACCGGGCTGCGGTCCCCTGTGGCGGGACCGCTTTTTCACGCCACACGTACGCCACTCGATGCCACTGTTCTCCCGTGGGCCAAAGAGGACGCCGCCTGGCTATGGGCGAGCCCCTCTATCAACGTTTCTTTCATGGACCAGGAGGCGATTATGGGTATTACGTTGTGGGAGATAGTAGCACTTGCGGCGGGGCTTATCTCCATGGGGGTGGCCGCCTACTTTTACCGCTGGGTGATGGCTCAGCCGAACGAGAACCCCGAGATGGAGGCCTTTTCGGTGGCCGTCCAGGAGGGCGCTGCGGCGTACCTGCAGCGGTTGTTCGTCGCCCTGGGCGGGCTGACGGTCGTCATCACGATCGTCGTGTTCTTTGCCCTGGGCTGGGAGACGGCGGTCGCCTTTATCCTGGGCGCGGTCTTTTCCGCCGCCGCCGCCTACGCGGGGATGTACATTGCCACCCGGGCGAACGCCAAGGTGGCCTGGGCAGCCCGCACCAGCCTGGTACAGGCGTTTCCGGTGGGCTTTAACGCCGGCGCCGTGATGGGCCTTGCCGTGGTGGGGTTCTCCCTCATCGGCATGACCCTCCTGTACATGATCTTTGACGACGCCGACGTGGTGCTGGGCTTTTCGTTCGGCGCCAGCCAGCTGGCCCTCCTCGCCAAGGCGGGCGGCGGCATCTACACCAAGACGGCCGATATCGGCGCCGACCTGGTGGGCAAGGTCGAGTTTGGCCTCGCCGAGGACGACCCCCGCAACCCCGCCGTGATCGCCGATAACGTCGGCGACAACGTCGGTGACGTGGCCGGTATGGGCGCCGACATCCTGGACTCTTATGTGGCCAGTGTCGTCGCCGTCATGATCCTCGGTAGCGTCGTCTTTGCCGACGTTCGCTATGTCATCCTGCCGCTGGTGCTCAGCGCCGCCGGCATCCTCTCCTCGCTCGCCGGCATGTACTTTGTGCGCCCGGGCTCCAACGACCCCGGCCGCGCCCTGAACACCGGCACCCTGGCCACCACCGGCGTGTTCATCGTGCTCGGCTCGGCGTCGGTGTTTGCCCTCGGGATCGACCGGCCGTGGGGCGTCATCCTCCCGGCCATCGCCGGCCTCCTCGCCGGCATCGTCATCGGCTTTACCTCCGATGCGTTCACCGACATCGACCAGAAGGCCGTCCAGGCCACGGCGGGCGCCGCGAACAGCGGCCCGGCCATCGTCATCATCCAGGGCTTTTCCTACGGCCTGCTGAGCATCGTGCCCTCGATTTTGGGCATCTGCGTGGCGATGGTGGCCGCCTGGATGCTGGCCGAGAACGCCGGCGTGCCGGGCACCTATGGCGTGTCGATCGCCGCAGTGGGCATGTTGGCCATCACCGGCATGATCATGTCCTCCGACGCGTATGGCCCCATCGTGGATAACGCCAAGGGCTGCGCCGAGGCTGGGCAAGAGGACGAAGAGACCATCGCCATTTGCGACCGGCTGGACGCCGCCGGAAACACGGCCAAGGCCATCACCAAGGGCTTTGCCATCGGCGCCGCGGCCCTCACCGTGCTGGCGCTCTTTAGCGCCTATGCGGAGACGGTCGACCTGGTGAACCTCGACTTGCTCTCGCCGGGCGTTATCGTCGGGGTGTTCCTCGGCGGCATGATGCCCCCGCTCTTCTCGGCGCTCCTGATGCTCTCGGTGGGCCGCAACGCCGACCGTATGGTCACCGAGATCCGCCGGCAGTTCCAAGAGATCCCCGGCCTGCTGGAAGGCAAGGCCCGGCCCGATAGCCGCCGCTGTGTGGATATCGCCGCACAGGGCGCGCTGAAGGAGCTCATCATCCCCGGTATCCTCGCCCTGGTTACCCCGATCGCCGTGGGTATCCTGTTTGGCGTGGCGGCGCTGGGCGGGTTCCTGGCCGGCTCCATCGTCACGGGCATCATCTTTGCCCTGTTGATGGCCAACTCGGGCGGCCTGTGGGATAACGCGAAAAAGTACATCGAAGACGGCGCCCATGGCGGCAAGAACTCGGAGGCCCACAAGGCGGCCGTGGTCGGCGATACCGTCGGCGATCCCTTCAAGGACACCGCCGGCCCCTCGCTGAACACCCTGATCACCGTGATGTCGCTGGTGGCCACGGTCTTTGGCGCCTTTATCGCCCGCTTCTCGATCTTTAGCCTGTAGGGTCCAACACCCTCCAGAGGCACAACAGAGGGAGCCGCCCCCATGGGGGCGGCTCCCTTTTGCCTTCCCGGCCCTCTTCCTTCCCGGAAGGTGCCTTGCCTTCCGGGAAGGTTCTTCAGCAAGAGCAACGCAGAGCCGCAGAGCAGGACGCAGAGACGCAGAGAAGAGAAGAATAACGCCAAGCCGCAAAGGGGCAAAGGCGCAAGGCGGACGCAGAGGCGGGGAGGGAAGACGCGGAGACGCAGAGGGAAGGGGTTTCCCTTCCCGGAAGCTGCCTTGCCCTTTGGGTCCGGGAAGGCTCCAAGGATGAACGGAGATCTGAGCGGGGAGGACAGATCGGTCGGCATCGCGTGTCTGCCGGACGCTGATGTCCCGGTCCCCCGTGGTCGTTCGCCCGTTCGCAACTGTTCGGTAGCGTTCAGCGCAGCGTCGGCACTCCTCGGCGCACAGACCGACACTCATTCCAGGCCGGTGCCCTGCGGGTGAATAGCCTCCCTTGACTCTCTGCGCCTCCGCGTCTTGCTCTGCGGCTCTGCGTTGCTCTTGCTGAAGAACCTTCCCGGAAGCCGTGCCGCGGACGGCCCAGCAGCTTCCGGGAAGGGGAGTCACCTCCCCTCTGCGTCTCCGCGTCTTCCCTCCCCGCCTCTGCGTCCCTCTTTCTTCTTTGCGTCTTTGCCCCTTTGCGCCTCTGCGTTACCTTCTTCTCTTCTAAGGCCGCCCGAACGCCTCCACCGCCTCGGCGATGGCCGGCAGGCTCGTCCGCCACGTCGTCGGGGGGACGTTCTCCGACAGCTGGATCTGCAGCCGCCCCGTGTGCCCCGCGGCGGCCAGGATCTCGTCCGCCACCGCCCGCACCCCCTCGGCCGGCAGGAGGTGCTGCGACGAGGGAAAGTTCACGAACAGCCGCTTTTCCGGAAAGAGCCGCGCCGCGTCGGCCACCGAGGTGTCGTTATCCGGCGCCGGCGCCAGCGAGTCCAGCCCGCCCACCTTGCTCGCCGCCAGGAGGCCCCACAGCGGCCGGAGGTCGCCGTCCGTGTGCACGAACACCACCCCGCCCCGCTCGGCCAGCATGTCGGCCAGGGCGTTGTAATAGGGCACGCAGTACTCGGCAAAGCGCCGGGGCCCGATGGCCGGGGCGGTGATGTTGTCGGGAAAGTCGATGAACTCGGCCGGCGACCGGGCGGCGATTTCCATGATCTCCCGCGCCCGCCGGTCCAGGATCTCGACCGTGCGCATCACCAGGTCGGGGTAGTCGGCAATATGGTACCCCAGCGTGCCCAGCCCCACCCACTGCACCCACAGTTGCTGGTAGGGCGTGCGCTCGATGGCCACCAGGGGCGTGCCGTCCTCGCCCAGGTCGGCGGCGTCCTTGTGGAACTGGGCATAGTCCTCGCGGATGACGCCGTCCTCGAGGTAGGCCCACAAGGCGGGGTAATCGGCGGCCTCCTCGACATAGTGCTTGCGGATCGACGAGGACGAGTACGTCGGCTCGAACGCCCGCTCCTCGACGAGGTCGCCGGCCGGGGTATGCAGGATGTTCCGCCGCCAATGGGTGTCGCCGACCATGTAATCCTCGGCATCGATCCGGCAGTGGGGCGTATCCACCCGATGCACCCGCGACCAGCGCATGACGCCGATGCGGCTGCCGCCATCCGGCCCGGCGCCCAGGATGGCGCGCGCCGTCCGCCGGGGCATGATCCCCTCGTACATCACAAAGGGCACCCGGTCCATCTCCTCCCCCCGCACCACCGCCAGGATCCTGTCGCGCATCGTCATCTCGGCCATCTCACCCCCTCTTACCACGGATGCCACGGATAGACGGATTACACGGAAAGACGGAACAGGGATCGTTACGGGTCAGCAGGCATTGGTATGGGTCTCCTTCTTTATCCGTGCAATCCGGCACATCCGTGCAATCCGTGTACCTCTTGACTACCTGCTATCTGGCACCGCGTCCAGGATCAGCACGGCGTCCTCCCAGTGGCCGGGGGTCGAGAACCAGGCCTTTTCCCCCCGGGGAAAGACGCGGCCGGGGACGTTGTTGCCCGTGGTGTACCTCCCCGCGTCCTGCTCTTCGCCGGTGCGCGGATCCACCCACGTGGCGCGGACCTCCCGGGCCAGTATCTTGTCCAGGTGCAGGAGGACGTGGCACTGGCTGGCGAGGTAGACCATGATGCACGTCGAGTCGGTGGTGCGCAGGGCGGCGTTCAGCGTGCGCTCGGAGGAGACGCCGCTGGCGAACACCCCCTGGTCGGGCACCATCCGCCACCAGGGGCGCGACGTGGCGATCCGCCGGAACACGCCCATCTGCACCGCGCCGGGGGTGTCGAACGTGTCGGCCCAGCCGGGGCCCATGCGCCACATGCGGTCCTGGCCGTAGGTCATGAACCCGCCGGCCATGAACGCCCACCAAGCCTGGCGCCGCACGATGAGCGGCGTGATGGGGCCCTGGGGATACTCGGGGCCGTTCTCATAGGCGCCCTCGCCCAGGATCACCGGCTTATGCGGGGTCAGGAGCGTATCGGCCATCACCGCCGGGTACACCTTGGCCCACTCGGTCCACGTCTCGATCATGTTCAGGTCCAGCCAGTCCTCGGTGTGAAAGAACTGGGCGGAGGAGCGCCACCCGCAGGGATGGTAGGTGATGGGGTGGGCGCCGTCGTCCCCCTCGCGGAGGCCCCGGGCCAGGGCGCGGTAGGTCTCCTCGTGGCCGGTGGGGATGCGGTCGCCGCCGTTCACCCACAC
>JAAZBQ010000686.1 GCA_012513725.1 Chloroflexota bacterium | reverse complement strand
TGCACGCCGTGGGCATAGAGATCGTCCATGGTGCGGTCGAGCCAGTCGAACGTGTAGCGCCCCTCCTCGGGCTCCAGGGCGGCCCAGGCAAAGATGCCAAGGCTCACGGCGTTCACGCCGGCCGCCTGCATCAGGCGCAGGTCCTCGGCGAGGACCTCGGGCTCGTGGAGCCACTGGTCGGGGTTATAGTCGCCGCCGTGGAGCATGTGCGGTACGCGGGTCAGGGGCGGGTACCGTTCGGGCATGGGGCGATCTCCTCTCTGGACACCGGGGCGATACCACCAAACGCCCGGTTACGTGGCCTCGATCTCGCGGATGACCCACTCAAGGATCTCGATGAACCGGTCGGCTGCCTCGCCATGCAGCAGACTGAGCGCGATACTGGGTCGGCGTGCGATGACGTCGTCCGGCAGCGACACGTCATCGAGCCGGTTCACCCGATGCAGCAGCTCGCGTCTCTTGGCCTCGTCGACGAACGGCTCCTTGTACTGGAGATACTGAAAGTACAGTTCCAGTGTGCCATAGGTCCAAACGGCAAACAGCTGATGGTCCACGCCGTGGCGTTGAACCACGGGCACAAAGGAGCCACTCCGGCTGCCCTTGCCCCAGTAGATGCGCGTCGTGCGAGATGTTGCCCAGTCGAGGATCCTGCGCGCAACGGCTACAGCGTCGGAGCCGAACCTCGTGTGCAGTTCGGCAAAGAACGACTCCTCATCCCACTGGCGCGACGGTCGTCGCCCGGCTCGCGCCTTGATCTGGGTGGCGGCGGTCTCTCCCACTAGCCGCGGGACCAAGGCCTGCAGCCCATCGCCCACGAACTGGTGTACCTCAACCCCCAGCACCTGCACGGGGTCCATGAAGCGGTTCAAGAACTCGATGACCTGCCGCAGCGCCGGCGGGATCACGTCGGCCACGAACAGGAGCCGGATGCGCCCGGCCCGCAGGTTCACCCCCACCTGTTGCCAGAACCCCTCGACGTCGGATCCGTCGCCGTCGGTGTCCGGCGCCAGGTGTGCGGCCAGCACCTCATCTGGATCCTCCCGGCGGTCGACACAGGCGCCCTCGAACCGGGCCCGCAGGGCGTCCACCGACCAAAACGCGACGGCGTGGGAGGCATAGTCCAGCATCTGGCCCACCACCTCGCGCCGGATGCGGACGTCACTCGAGCGTTTGACCTCCACCAAGGTAGGGACGCCGTCCTGGTCGAGGAAGAGGTGGTCGAGCGACATAGCATCGCCGCCGCCTTCCTCGAAGGGGATGCCGGCTTCGCGAGACACGAGCAGCCAACGCGGCGGCTCATCGGGGTTCATCTGGTCGCCTGCTAGGAGGTCGGGGTAGTCGGCGAGTAGGCTCTGCAGGAGGTCCTCGCGGGCATAGGGCTGCTCGGTCAATGGTCGCAGGGTGTCGTCTGCCTGAAGGGTGTAGATTCTGCCTGCCATGGTACCTCACTGCGACTACGGCCCGGGGCGCGTGCCACCCCGCGCTACTTGACCACCGGCCCAAATACCGACTTGCCCACCACGATTCGGACGTACAAGGGCGCGCCGTGACAGTCGCCCCCAGCATCGCAGACCTGCCAGTAGCTGGTATAGGCGCCCGCTTTCTGCGGGCTGGTCATCGGCAGCGAGACGTCGACCGTGTCGCCCGAGAGCACGGGCCCCAGGATCGTCGCCGTCACCGGTGCCAGCCGCTCGCCGTTCACGTATCGCAGCAGGGTGCCCTCCGGCCAGGCGCACTCGCCGACGTTGCGCAGCCGCCAGGTCTTGACGAAGCGCTGGCCGGGATCGACCCGGGTGTCGTCGGGCATGGTCACGTCGGCGACAAACCCCGCCTGGGGGATGCAGGGCGCGGGCGGCGGCGCGTCCTCGCTCACCACGATGCTCGCGTGCACCGGCGGACCGAATCGCGTCCCCTCGGCTGTTACCGCCTGCCACACGCTCCGATACTCGCCCGGCTCGGCCGGCGCCGCCATGGCGACCTTCACGTCGGCCATCTCGCCGGGCGCTGTCTCGTGGACGAGGAACCGGGGTTCGGGCGACAGCGCATCGCCGCCAATGTGCGTGAGGAATAGATCACCCCAGACCCACGTGGTGCCGCCGCAGTTCTCCAAACGCCAGCCCTTCACGAACGCCGTGCCGGGAGGGAGTACCGTGCCATCGGGCACCGAGAGGTCGACGAGGAATCGGGCATCGTAGGCGCTCCCCTCTGCTCTCGCGGCGGGGACGGCGGGGACCGGCGTTGCCGCGACGGTGGGCGATGGCGCGATTGGCGTGCCCGCCGCCACAGCCCCCCCAGGTGCCGCCTGCGCGGTAGCGGTGGCCGCGGCGGCCAGGATGGCCTGCAGTGCCTCGAGGTCGATGCCCTGCGATGCGTCTCCTCCGCACCCGGCGACGAGCAGCGCGAGACACAGGCAGGAGATGGGTATGATGCGTTTCACGGCGCCTCCTTTGGAGGCATCCTACCGCAGCGGGGGGCTGGCGACAAGCCGGTCCCGACTGCCAACACGCTCATCGGTCGGCTTGCTGCTGCCGATCCGCCTCCATCAGATCCACCCGGTAGCGGCAGGTCAGCTTGCGACCGGGCTCGTGCGCGGCGGCCCAGCGCGGCAGGGGGACGATGTCGACCAGCACTCCGCCGACCAGTTCGCAGGTGCGTCGCGACGCCAGGTTGTCCGGCGCGCAGGTGATCCACAGCGCGTCGAGCCCGTGCGCCCGGGCGAGGCCAAAGAGGAGCCGCACGCTCCGCGCGGCATAGCGGCGGCCGCGAAAGTCGGGTTCGACATAGTATCCGAGGTTCCCGCCGTACTGGTAGAGGGCAGGGGTGAGTGCGACTCTCAGGTCGATCTCACCGATGCGCGCCCCATCGGCTGTGTGGCGCATCTGGAACCGGTACATCGGCACGAGCCCCTCGGCGGGGTTGCCCGCCAAGAACTGCGCGAGCACCAGCTCGAGGTCGCCATCCACCAGCGGACCGGGGTCCAGCGGGCCCTGTTGTGGCGTGTCGTCGGTCACCGTCGGTCCTCCCCAGTCTACAGGAAGCGCTCGATGATCACCTCGTCGACGCTGCGCCCGGCAATCCTGGCGTGGCGCTCTGCGACCCCCACGATCCGAAAGCCGAGACTCCGATAGTAGGCCAGGGCGGCCGCGTTATCGGCGCGGACGTAGGTGAACACCTTCTCGTAGCCCTTCTCCCGGGCCTCGGCGAACGCCGAATCGGCCAGTCGCCGCCCGATGCCCCGGCCCCGCAGGTCCAGATCGACAAAGGTGCCCACCACCGCCACGTGGTCGAACGCGCCGGTGTAGGTCGCGAATGGCTCCAGGGTCTGCATCCCCACCACGCGCCCGGAACAGCACTCCTCGGCGACAGCGAACACGCCGCGGGGTGGGAACGCGTGCACGTACTCGCGCTCCTCCTCGATCGAGTACGGACGATCCAGGACCGTGTACGCGCCAGCGGCGATGATGGGGTTCAAGATGGCCACCAGATCCGGGGCATCGTCCTCCCGTGCCGGGCGGATGCGCAGTCCGCGGCTGCCTTCGGCAGCGTTCACGGCGCCACCTCCTCGGCGTACAGCTCCTGATAGACCGCATAGTTCATCGATACGATGGTGACGTACTCGCGCGTCTCGCCATAGCCGATCAGGCGGAGCCAGTCGTCGCGATCGGCCATCGCCGGGTCAGACCGCCAGATCTCCGCGCTGCCGGGGCCGCCGTTGTAGGCGGCGAGGGCGTGTTCCAGATCACCGCCGAACTGCGCGAGCATCTCCGCCAGATAGTAGGCACCCATACGGATGTTGGTGGCGGGATCGTAGACCATCGATGGCGGCTCGACGATGCCGAGTTGCTCGGCGATGAACGCTTGGGTCTCGGGCATGATCTGGAGCAACCCGCGGGCCCCGGCGCCCGAGCCGGCGGTGGTGCGGAAGCGGCTCTCCTGGCGCATGATGGCCCAGATGATGTGCGGGTCCACGCCGAACTCGGCGGCTGCGGCGCGAACCTCCTCCTCGTAGGGCCGCGGATAGGCCAGCTGCCAGATCTCCCGCGGTGCATCGGGGTGGGCGGCCAGCCAGGCCTCGCCGAGGGCGAACGCGTCCTCCACCAACCCGCGCTGCATGAGCGCGGTGCCAAGGGCGGCGAGGCTCTCGGGCCGGTGGCAGTTGCGGGCCGCCAGGAGCACCTCAAGGTCGGCGAGGTCATGCCTGCCCAGATTGTCGAGCATCGCGGCGCGTGCGAGCGCGGCCGCCTCGCCGGGCTCCAGCGCCGGAGGTCGCGGCAGCGACACGAGCCTGCCCGTGGCGCGAAGGCCCAGCCAGTTGAGGCCCAGGGAATCGAGACGCTTGAGCCCCTCGTCACACGCCGCCTCGTCGCCCAGGCGATCGCCGAGGACGTACAGGCGGAACGCGGCGTCGTCGGCATAGTACGTGTCGCTGGCCGCGATCTTGGCATAGATCGGCAGCGTCTCCGTCACGCGGCCCTGCTCCTCGAGCATCCAGGTCGCCATCCACCACGCCAGGGGATAGGGGTGGTCGCGGTACAGGGCGAGAGCGCGCTCGGGGTCCTCGTCGGCCAGCATGTCGGCGATGGCAATGCGCGCGTCGGCGGTGTCCAGGTCCTCATAGATGGCGAGCGCCTCCTCGCGCTGGCCGGTGGCCGCCAGGCTGCGGGCTAACGCGAGGCGCGCCTCGCCATCCCCGGGGTGGGCGCTCAGGTAGGCGCGATACTCGGCCTCCGCCTCACCGTGGCGGCCGAGGCCGGCGAGCGCCTGGGCGCGGATCATGCGGGCCTCAGGTGATGTCTCTCCGCGCAGTGTCTCGATGGCGTCGGTGAGATAGTAGGCGTTCCGCAGGTCGCGGGCCACCGTCACTGGGTCGCGCCCGAGGCGCCGCATCCCGGCAAAGGCATCGGGCGGATCGCCGAGGGCCGCACGGTAGGTCTGATAGGCGCCCTCGCGGTCGCCGGCGGCCTCCAGGTAGCGAGCCAGTTCCAGGCGCAGCGCCGGAAGGGAGTGGATACCCAAGGCCGCGCGGTAGGCGTCCTCGGCGGCCGGATCCTCGATGGCAACATAATGCCGGGCCAGGGCGAGGTGGGCAAGGTGCGCCACCGGGCCGTTCGGGCGGAAGGCGATCAGGTCGCGGAGGTCGGCAACGTCTTCAGCCGACAGCGCATCCCCCCCCGCCACGATTCCCCACAGCCGAGCGTACTCGGCGATCTCGGGTTCGGCCTCTCCGACGCGATCATACAGGGCAGCCGCCTCCTCGGGATCCGCCCCGGCGGCCTGCTGGTGTAGGCCAATGGCGGAAGGGGCGGCCTCTCCGCCCGAGCGCAGCAGGATCGCCACGACGACGCCGGCGATCACGGCCAGGGGCGCCAGCCACCATAGGCGTCGGGCGAGAGGGCGAGATGGTGCGTCCAGCGGGCGCATGTGCATGGGGTTCTCTCCTGTCGGCCGCCGGCTCAGCCGGGCTGCAGGGTAAAGGCGTGGACGCGGCGATCGGTCGAGCCGACGAGCAGCATCCCGTCGGCGACCGTGGGCCCGGCGACGATGGCGCTGCCCGTGCGGTAGCGCCACAGCAGCTCGCCCGAGCGCGCCTCGAGGCCGTAGAGATAGCCGTCGCCCGAACCGAAAAAGAGCAGGGCATCCCAGGCTGCCGGAGCCGAGCGGATCATGCCATCCGCCCGAAAGACCCACTCTGGCTCTCCGCTGGCGGCGCGGAGGGCGTGTAGCGAGCCCCCATCCGTGCCAAAGGCCACGAGGTCGCCGATGACCAGGGGCGTCGACTGGATGGCGTGCTCTGCCCGCCGTTCCCAGAGGACCTCGCCCGTATCGGCTCGCAGGGCGTAGAGCGTTCGGTCGGTCGAGCCCACATAGACGGTCTCGCCGCCCACGGTGGGCGCGCCCAGGATGGGGCCGCCGGTGCGCGCCCGCCAGAGGAGATCGCCGGTCGACACCTCCAGGGCGTGCAGGTAACCGTCGGCAGCACCTACCAACACCCGAGAGCCGTCGATCACCGCGGCGGAGGTGATCCGTCCGCCCGTCTGGGCGATCCACAGTGGCTGGCCGCTCTCGGCATCGATGGAGTGCAGCGCCCCGTCGTGCGAGCCGACGTACAGGATGCCCTCGGCCAACACCGGGGAGGCGGTGACCCAGCCGCCGGTGGCGTAGCGCCAGCGCTCCTCACCGTTCATCTGCAGCGAGTAGACCTGTCCGTCCCAGGATCCAAAGTAGAGTGCGTCACCGCTGACGGCGGGAGACGAAGTGACGTTGTCGGAGGTCTCAAAGCGAATGAGGCGCTGGCCGTTGGCGCGGTCCACGCCGTGCAGCGCATTGTCGTCCGAGCCGACGTAGACGGCATTCCCGGCCAGGACCGGCGCCGACCGGACATAATCCCCCGCGTGGTACTCCCAAGCGAAGGCGATGCTCGCCTGGGCCTGGGCGATGACCGGCGCGGCGGCCTGGGCGGCACCTACCTCAGCCCCGGCACAACCGGCGAGGAGCGCGGCAAGGAAGACGATGGGCAGGATCGTTCGCATGGGCGCTTCCTCCCGGTGAGGGCGCAACAGGATTTGATACGGTAGGATGGGGGAAAGGCCCCGCAGTGTCAAGCAGCGGCGGACGGCGGCCGCTACGGCCGGACCGCTCCGGAGATGAGCCGCGCAAAGAACCGCCGCGCCTGCCGCAGGATGCGCTGTAGCCCGCCCTGCGGGTGGAGGATGCCGTCCGCCCGCCTGCGATCCCGCGTATCTCGCGCGAGGGGTTCCCAATGCGCCAGGTCCGAGAACCAGGAGCCCCGTACCTCCTCATCCGCGGGCGGCCGGGCGGCCGCCGACGCGCTCCGCACCGAGGGTAGGGCGGGGGGCTCCACTTCTCCCTCGTCGGGCAGGGCCGGTGGAGCCGTCGGGGGCTCCACGTCGTCGGCGGGCAGTTCTTCCGGCTGCCCGGCGGAGACCTCGGGCGCCTCGACCTCGTCCGCTTCCTGTGGCGTAGGCGGCCGCTCCACCGCGGGGGGCTCGGGGATCGGTTCGACGGGTACCTTGGGAGCCGG
>JAAZBQ010000685.1 GCA_012513725.1 Chloroflexota bacterium | reverse complement strand
CACTGGAGTTCGGGCAGGATCGGGCCCGACTCGCACGCATAGGTCACCTGAAGGACGTCGCCCAGGCAGCGCTCCGCCCCACAGCCCAGGCCACACTGGCAGAGCACCGCGGCAAACGCCGCCCAAACCCGTTTTCGCACGCGTCCCTCCAGTGCCCTGTGGAAGCCTCTGTTTGGGAACATGGACCCCGTGGCGTTCGAGGGCCGGCGACTCCAGCGCCTCCTGCAGGGCTACGCCAAGCTGGAGCACGTCATCTGAGACTCCCCCGCATCACGTTGGCTGGGGCAGGTCCTTCACATAGCGATCTAGGAATTCGAGACACACGCGCCCCACGCTCCGGAGATACGCCCTGCTGTCCTCGGCCGAACGCCCGCCATCCAGGAAGCGGACGAGCAACGGGCTGACGAGCGAGAGATCGGTCAGGGATAGGTGCCCGGCGCCGCCCAGGTGGACGTTGAACGCCGTAGCCGGTGGATCCGTGAGCAGCGCATAGTTCCTGGCGTACTGGGGCCACTCGGCCAGGTGCCCCCAGGCGCTGTCGGAATAGACGTTCAGAACGGGCACGGGATAGGCCCGGTCGACGAACACGAACGCGTCGTTCTCAACGGCCACGATATCGTAGAGGAATGGCGACTCGAGCGCGATGACCGCGTCGATGTCGTCCCTCTCCCTCGGGATGGCCAGGGCCGCCGAGCCCCCCAGGGAGTGTCCCATCACGCCGATTCTCTTGCCATCGACCAGTCCGTACACTCCGGAAGCGCCCGCAGCGGCCCTCTCCAGCACCGTATCCAGCACCAAGTCCAGATCGCCCACGCGGGTCTCCATCCATCCCTGGTAGGAGCGAAAACTCTGCTGCTTGTCGCGCTGTGCGTCCTCCTGCTGGAGTTCCCGGACATAGTCCATGCTGACCAGCGTGATGCGCCCGGCGTCGTCCCGGGTCCAGAGGGTATGGTAGGGATGCCCGACCGAGCAGACAACATAACCATGGCTCGCCAGCTCGAGGTACAGCGACTCGTTGCTGTCTTCCGTGCCAAGCCCGCCGTGTGAGAACAGGACCAACGGGTAGGAATCCGCACCATCGGCACGGTCGGGATACCAAAACGACGCATTGACCCTGCGGTTTCCCCCGCGCCCGCCCAAGCGTTCGACGCGGTTGGCGTCGGTGTACGTGTCCCGCGCCGTGGCCACCGCGTAGGGTCCACTGGCGGGGAGGGGTTCGTATGGCGGGAATACCAGGGCGGGGCTGATGGCAACGAGGAGCAGGAGCAGGGCGCCGATCGCCCGGCGCACAGGGACCGCGGCCCTGTAGCCGTCGGCCCGCCCTCTGTCCGTGCGCAGAGCCCACACGCCGCGCACCGCCTGAACGAACAGCAGCGCGGCGAGCCCGATCCAACGAGCACCCCAGGGGATTACCGCCGTGGCCAGACCTAGGGAGAACGCAGCCAGTACGGCGATGCGGATGACGCTCCTAACCCTCTCCTGATGCGACCGCGTGATCAGGCTGTACGCCATGAGGGCCAACTCGATGACAGAGGCAACGACGGGCAGAGTGGTTCCCATGGCTCCTTTGTCCTCGGATGCCCCGGCCCCGATACGCCCAGAACGGCGTCCAGGACCGAGTAGGAAAACGCGCCCCGAGCGGGGCGCGTAGGTCGTTTGGCGGACGCCCCTCCCCAGGGGGGCTATGGCAGCCCGATCCTCCGCTACGCCTCTGGCGGGCCGTCTGCCGGAACGTAGGGGATCAGCCCCTTGCGGTAGGCCTCCTCCTGGACCTCGCGCGGCATGCGGCGAACGTCGACGATCAAGCCGTTCACCGAGACCATCCAGATCATCCGGCTGTCCGCCATCTTGCTGGGCAGCATCCAGCGATGGTCGAATGGGCTCATGTCCAGCAGGTCGCGGACCTTCCGCCCCCAGTT
>JAAZBQ010000684.1 GCA_012513725.1 Chloroflexota bacterium | reverse complement strand
GCGAGCGGCAGCCCCCCGCTGTCGCCCTGGCGCCGGCGGCAGAGCCGGCGGCAGAGCCGGCGGCAGAACCCACAGCGGAGCCAACGCCCGAGCCAACGCCCGCTCCGACGCCCACCCCGACGCCCGAGGACCTCCTGACGAGGCTGCGGCGCTGGTTCGAGGCGGTTCGCAGCCTCCTCACCGGCTAGGCATCGACCGAGGGGGTCCGCCACTGGGGCGGACCCCCCATCACACGTTCCATGGAGTGGCAACATGAGCGATCACGGCTATCGGCATCCGACCGCCCTGGTGGAGAGCGAGGACATTGGCCCGGGCACGCGCATCTGGGCCTACGCCCACGTCATGGCCGACGTGCACGTCGGCGCCAACTGCAACATCGGCGACCACTGCTTTGTAGAGGCCGGCGCCCACGTAGGCGACAATGTGACCATCAAGAACGGCAACATGATCTGGGAGGGCGTCACCCTAGAGGACGGCGTCTTTGTGGGGCCGCACGCGTTCTTTGTGAACGACCTGTACCCCCGCTCGCCGCGCCTGCCCGAGGCGCGGGGCCGGTACACCGATCGCACGTGGCTGGTTCCCACGCTCGTGCGCCGGGGGGCTTCGCTAGGCGCCGGCGCCATCATCCTGGCCGGCAACCCCATCGGCGCGTTCGCCATGGTGGGCGCCGGTGCCGTGGTCACCCGGCCGGTGCCCGAACATGGCCTGGTGATCGGTAACCCGGCCCGGCTGGTGGGCTGGGTATGCCAGTGCGGCCTGCGGCTCGGCTTTGCCGAGCACGAGGCCACCTGCGCGGGCTGCGGGCGGCGCTACCACCTGGAGGGCGATCGGGTGGTGCTGGTCGGCACGCCGTAGGCCCCGCCCTGCGGAGGATCCACCCACGACAAGGCGGGGAGCGCCGCGGTGCTCCCCGCCTCGTGCTAGGTCAGGCGCGCGCCGGCGGCTCCTACGGGCGGGGGAGCGGTGCGGTGGGCGGACGGCGCTCCCTGCCCAGCAGCTCGCCATAATCCACCGAGAGGGCATCGGCCATATCCCGCCACTCCCCCGGCGAGATGGCCTCGCGCAGCACCACCATCACCGCCCGCGAGCGCCGTTCGGCGTCCGGGCGCCGCAGGTCGGCGCGGGCGCCCACCCGGTTGTAGAAATCGGGGAGCAGGAACACCCCGCGATAGGGCCGCTTCTCCAAGTGCGGACCTAACTCGCCGGGGAGCTGGGTCGCGACGTGGCTGCGATGGGTGCCCTCCAGCCGCTCCCCGAGGGTCTCGAGGGTCGCAGTGATGGCCCTCTCCGCCTCGTCGGGCGACTCGATCTCGCCCACCTCCTGAACGCGTCGCACGAACGTCTCATAGTCCATGGCACACCCCTCGTTTATCCATCGCCCTGCCGGGCCGCGCGCCCGCCCGTCGGCCCGGCGGGTCAGCCCGTCAGGATCCGGCAATCGAGCCCCAACGCCTCGGCCTGGCGCCCGATTTCCTCCCGGTAGGCGGGATTCATGATGATGATGACATCGGGCCGGACCTCGCGGAGCGCCTCCGGCGCGATGATCCGCTGGCCCGTCCCCGCCACGTACATGCCCTCCTTGCGCGGATTGATGTCCACGACGCAGTCGATCGGCGCATCGGGCCCCAGGGCGTTCAAGAAGGTCACCCCTTTGGAGCCCACCCCCCACACCACCACCCGCCGGGAGGCCCCCGCGAGTTCGGCCATCCGCCCGCGCCAGGTGGCCACGCGTTCGGTATAGTGCGCCCCGAACGCCCCCACAAAGCGCTCCAGATC
>JAAZBQ010000092.1 GCA_012513725.1 Chloroflexota bacterium | reverse complement strand
GCCGGCTCGCGCTGGGCGCCCGACCGGAGCCTCCTGGATCGCGACGTGGTGCGCAGCCCGGAGGACCCCTATTCGCAGACGGGCGGCCTGGCGATCCTGTTCGGCAACCTGGCACCCGAGGGAGCCGTGGTCAAGCGGGCAGCGGTGGCCCCCAGCATGATGCAGCATCGCGGCCCGGCGCGGGTGTTCGACTCGGAGGAGGAGGCCACCCGGGCGATCATGGCCGGCGAGTTCTCCGAGGGAGACGTCATCGTCATCCGCTATGAGGGCCCCAAGGGCGGCCCGGGGATGCGCGAGATGCTGACGCCCACCTCCCTCCTCTCCGGCATGGGGGTAGACGATCGGGTGGCGCTCCTGACCGACGGGCGGTTCTCCGGCGCCTCGCGGGGGGCGGCCATCGGCCACATCTCTCCGGAGGCGGCCGCCGGTGGGCCGCTGGCGCTGGTGCAGGATGGCGACGTCGTCGAGATCGACATCCCGGCGCATCGGCTGGCGGTGGATGTCGACGAGGCGGAACTGGCCCGCCGGCGGGAGGCGCTGGGAGCGTTCGAGCCCCGGGTCAAGACGGGCTACCTGCGCCGGTATGCCCAGCAGGTGACCTCGGCAAGCACCGGCGCCATCCTGAAGGACTAGCACCGTGCGGCCTCCAGGCGCCCTCGCAAGAGGGGCATCTACCACGGGTTCCACGGAGGAACGGATGAAACGGATGAAGAGAGCGACGGGACGATGAGAAGGCAGACTGGGGCGGGGCACGAAGGGGATCGTGCAACCCCCATCCTCCCCCCTATCCGTTTCATCCGTCTATCCGTGACATCCGTGGTAGGTTAGGCGACTCGGTACCGGATCCCCGCACGAGGGATACAGGGTAGTGCTCCTCGTCCAGATCGTAGCGACCGAACGAAGGAGTGGACATGAAGATGAACGGAGCCCGCATCCTGTGGGAGTGCCTGGTTCGCGAGGGCGTGGACACGCTCTTTGGCATCACCGGGGGAAAGGTCATCCCGCTGTACCACGAGCTCCTGAACTACCCGATCCGGCACATCACTATGCGCCACGAGCAGGCCGCGGCGCACGCCGCCGACGGCTATGCGCGGGCCACGGGCAAGGTCGGGGTATGCCTGGCCACCTCGGGCCCCGGCGCCACGAACCTCGTGACGGGGATTGCCAACGCCCAGATGGACTCTTCGCCCCTGGTAGCGATCACGGGGCAGGTCGCCAACGCCGACCTGGGCACGGACGCCTTTCAAGAGGTGGACATCACCGGCATCACCATGCCGATCGTCAAGCACAACTACCTGATCACCGACGTCCGCGACCTGGCGGTGGCCGTCAAGGAGGCCTTTTACGTGGCGCGCTCGGGCCGGCCCGGCGCGGTGCTCATCGACATCCCCATCAACGCCCAGGTGAGCGAGTGCGAGTTTGCCTATCCGGAGGCTGTGAACCTGCCGGGCTACCGGCCGCACGTCTACGGCAACATGCGCCAGATCCGCCAGGCGGCGGAGATGATCGCCCAGGCGGAGCGGCCGGTGATCGTCGCCGGGCGGGGGGTGCTCGTCTCGGGGGCGGTTGCGGAGCTGCGCCAGTTTGCCGAAAAGGTGCACGCGCCGGTGGTGACCACGCTGCTGGGCAAGAGCGCCCTCCCCGAGAGCCATCCCCTGTGCCTGGGGATGGGCGGGATGCACGGGGAGGGGTACACGAACCTGGCCCTGCAGTCCGCCGACCTGATCGTCGGGATCGGCACCCGCTTTGACGACCGGCTGACCTCCACGGCGGAGACCTTTGCCCCGCAGGCCAAGATCATCCACGTCGACCTGGACCCGGCCGAGATCGGCAAGCGCGTGCGGGTGGACCTGCCGATCGTGGGGGACGCGGGGAACGTCCTGCGCAGCCTCCTGCCGCTGGTGGAGGCAGCAACCCACGAGCCGTGGCTCACCCAGATCGCCGAGTGGCGCGCCGACACCTGCTGCCGGGAGGCGGTCTGGGAGCACTCGGAGGAGGTGGTGCCCCAGTACGTCATCCGCAGCCTCTGCGAGGTGACGGGCGGCCAGGCGCTGATGGTCAGCGACGTGGGCCAGAACCAGATGTGGGAGGCCCAGTACTACCGCCACGAGCGCACGGGGGGGCTGATCTCCTCCGGAGGCTTGGGCACCATGGGCTTTGCGCTGCCGGCGGCCATCGGCGCGGCGGTGGGCGCGCCGGACGCCCCCGTATGGGTGGTGGCAGGGGATGGCGGCTTTCAGATGACCCTCCAGGAGCTGGCCACCGTCGTCCAGGAGCGACTGCCGATCAAGATCGTCATCCTGAACAACGGCTACCTGGGCATGGTGCGCCAGTGGCAGGAGCTCTTTTTCGAGCGCAACTATGAGGGCACGCCGATCCTGGGGCCCGATTTCGCCCGGCTGGCGGAGGCCTATGGCATCCCGGGGATGGTGGTGGAGAGCCCCGAGGAGGTGGTGCCGGCCCTGGAGCGGGCCCAGGCCATCGACGGCCCGGCGCTCATCGAGTTCCGCATCGAGCGGGAGCACAACGTCTTCCCGATGGTGCCGGCGGGCGAGCCGATCCACAAGATGCTCCGGCGCACGGCGCAGGGCTAGGGGACGGGAGGGATCATGAGCACACAACCGAACGGGGACGGCTTTTCCCGGCGCACCCTGGTAGCCCTCATGGAAGACAAGCCCGGCG
>JAAZBQ010000683.1 GCA_012513725.1 Chloroflexota bacterium | reverse complement strand
GATCAGCGCCCTCGTCGCCCTCTAGCTCCTCCGGGCCCTTGCCGCCCATGGCCTCCTGGAGGCGGCGGAGGATCTCCTCGGGATCGAGAGCGCGGTCCTCTTCTTCTGGCATCGATCACCTCTTTCCGTGCCCCACGGGGGCAGCGTGTCCGCGACTGCATGGCCTGATATTAGTCCCTGCCGACGGGGGCGTCCAAATCGCGCGCATGGAATCTGCCACGGATTCCACGGAGAAACGGATGCAACGGATAGGGGACCGACAACCGATGAAGGGAGCTCACCGCAGAGACACATGCGACCTGAGCCGGCATCGTCCTACCATGCCCCCCTCTTTTGCACCCCATCCGTTTCATCCGTTTATCCGTGGTCGAATCTCACCCCGCAGCCGAGGCGAGAAGATCCTCGAGGTAGACGCCGTCGTCCAGGGCGCGATCCTTCCAGCCGGGCGCCAGGCGATCGAGGAGGTTGGCCTGGGCCATGCCGGTATAGTAAAAGCGGGTGTCCCCCTCCCGGCCGGCCTGGCGACGCATCTGGTCCACCTCCTGCGACCAGCGGCGCGGCCAGCCGTGGTAGCCGCCGAACTGGGGGTCCTCTGCGGTGGCCAGGACGGGGACATAGTCCTCGGCGTCGTACGCCTCGCGCCAGATGGCCAGCTCCACGTACTTGGCCAGGCCCTCCTCCCACTCCAGGAGCCGCTCATAGTCCACGAGGTCTGCGTCAAGCCCCGCCGCCTCCCGGCGCTCGGAGCGGGCGGCCAGGAACTGCCGTGCGAGGTCGCCAGCCTCCTCGGCCGTCTCAGCGGCCAGCGCCCGGGCGAGGAGGTCGATCTCGGCCCCCCAGCCCTCGCGCATCGCCTCGTCGGCGACCCAGTAGCGATCGCCGAGGGCGTAGGCTCGCTCGGCGTCCGCCAGCCGCTCGGGGGCCACGGTGGCCTGGTAGGCGTGGAACGTCTCGTGGAGCACCCCGCTGATGTGCACCTCGGTGGACTGCATGATCAGCCGCCAGGGGACCACGGCCTCCAGGGGGTCGGGGATCATCTCGCCGAACATCTCCCGCAAATAGGCGTCCATCTCCCAATGGGTGGCCAGGGAGCCAGCGTGGGTGTCGCCGACCGCCACGCCAAAGTTCTGGGGGTCGTCGGCGGGGCGGCGGAGGTAGGGCCGCTCCTGGAACGCGTCGCCGGGCACAGGCTCCCAGCCCGGGGCCACGTCGAGGCCGACGAGGAACTCGTACTCGCTGTTCCAGAGGATGACGGGGATGTCGGCGGCGCCCCAGCCGGGCCAGACGGCGTCGCCGAGCGTCTCTTTGAGGTGGAGGGTCTCGCGCAGGCCGGCCTTGTCGACGGGCGAGAGGCGGTCGAGGGTCTCGGGCGGCGGGGGCAGCGTGCGGTTGGAGAGCGCCGCGGCCACCGCGCCGAGCGCGCACAGCCCGAGGAGCGCGAGGGCCACGACTAGGAGGATCCGCGCCACCCGCCGCCGGCGGGTGGATCCGCGGGAACGCGTCTCCGGGATGTGGCCCATGCGTAAGCCTCCGTTCCACTGAACGGTCCGATCACGAATCCCACGAACGACTGACGAAACGCAAGACCTACCACGGATGGCACGGATGGACGGATGAAACGGATGGAAGAGGGAAGGGATAACCTTCTCCTACCGTTTCTTGATCCGTGTCATCCGTTTATCCGTGCCATCCGTGGTAGATTCTCATGATTCGTCCGGCATTCGTGTGATTCGTGGTCCAGTCGGTCACTATGTACGCTTGGGCGCCCGGCGCGCGACCGCCTCCTGGACCTTGGCGTTGTGGCAGCCGATGCCCTCGCCGTCCTCGTGGGGCCAGCACTCGCCGCAGGAGACGCATGCCGCGCGGCGCACCGCTGCCGCCTGGAACTTCTTCACGAG
>JAAZBQ010000011.1 GCA_012513725.1 Chloroflexota bacterium | reverse complement strand
GCCACCCGCACCATGGCCCGCACGTCGTGGACTCGGACGATGTGGGCGCCCCGGGCGATCCCCAGCGCCACGGTGGCCGCCGTCCCCTCCACCCGCTCCTCCGGGGGGAGATCGAGGGTGTAGCCGATGAACGCCTTGCGAGAGGATCCCAGGAGCACGGGAAAGCCGAGCGCGCGCATGGCGTCCAGGTGGTTCAGGAGGTAGAGGTTCTGGGGCACCGTCTTGCCAAAGCCGATCCCGGGGTCCACGATGATCCGCTCCCGGGGGATGCCGGCGCGGACGGCATGCTGCACCAGGGCGTCGGTCTCCCGGATGACGTCGGCAATCAGGTCGTCATAACGCACGCCGACGTAGCGCCCGCCGAGGCGCTCCTCCTGGGCGGCGTCCTTGGGCTTGGAGCGATTGTGCATCAGGATCACGGGGACCTGCCGCTCGGCGACCAGGGGCGCCATCTCGGGATCCATCTGCAGGCCCCACACGTCGTTCACCAGGTCGGCGCCGGCGTCCAGCGCGGCCCGGGCGACCGCGGCCCGGTAGGTATCCACCGAGATGCGGGCGTCGGTGGCCCGGCGCAACCCCTCGATCACGGGGATCACCCGGGCCAGTTCCTCCTCAGCGCTCACCGGGGTGGATCCCGGCCGGGTGGACTCGCCGCCGACGTCGAGGATATCGGCGCCATCCTGGAGGAGCCCCAGCCCCCGTGCCACGGCGGCATCGACGAATGCCTCGCGGGAGGCGTTGCGGGCCAGGAGGCCGTCGCCCGAGAACGAGTCGGGCGTGGCGTTCAGGATGCCCATAACTCGGGTGCGCTCGGCCCAGCGGACATCGAGCCCGCGGATGGTCATGGTCGGGAAGCGGGGCTCGGGCATTTGCAGGGGACCCTCGGGTGGCCGATCGGGGGCGGCCATCACTCGGCCTCTAGCGCGGCGATGAGGGCCTCCGCCTCGGCCCGCCACTCGGGGTCGTCGGAGATCTCCAGGTAGCGGCGCAGGGAGTCGAG
This sequence comes from Chloroflexota bacterium, assembly GCA_012513725.1. Taxonomy (GTDB): domain Bacteria; phylum Chloroflexota; class Anaerolineae; order UBA1429; family UBA1429; genus JAAZBQ01. Next base: position 1,484 of record JAAZBQ010000011.1, on the reverse strand, counting down.
CGCCTCGTCGCGGCGGCCCAGATCGCGGTAGAGCATCCCCAGGCCCAGGTGCACCTCGGGGAGGTCCGGATCCAGATCCCGTGCGATGAGAAGCTCGCTCTCCGCCTCCGGGAAGCGGCCTTGGGCGGCCAGCACCCCGCCGAGGTTATAGTGGAGGTCGGCGTCCTCGGGTTGGGCCTCCAGCGCTCGGCGCACGGCTCCCTCGGCCTCGCTCAGGCGCCCGGCCTCATAGTAGACGACGGCGAGGTTGGCCCGCGCGTCGACGAAATCGGGGTCGAGTTCCAGCGCCTTGAGGTACTCGGCCTCGGCATCTTCCAGGCGCTCCTCCTGGCCGTAGGCGTTTCCGAGGAAAAAGCGCCCCTGGGCCGAATCCTCTTGGGCCAGGGCGGCCTCGATCAGGGGGAGGGCGTCGGCCGCCCGCCCCTGGTCTAGGAGCGCGTCGGCCTGGGCGAGGAGCTCCTCCGGCGATCCCTCCGGCGTCTGCACCACACAACCGACGGCCAGCAGCAGCAGCACGGACAGAATGACGCCGACGACACGCAGGTGCTTCATGGGTGCAACCCCCTGGTCTGCAATACGAATCACACGAATCTACCACGGATGACACGGATAGACGGATGGAACGGATGAAGAGGAGAACGAACGGGACGTTGCGATGCGGGCCTGCTGATGCTCAACGTGTATCCCGGATTCACGTTTCCATACCTTCTTTATCCGTGTCATCCGTCTATCCGTGTCATCCGTGGTAAATGCCTCTACTCGGCACGCCAAATGGTCGCTTCGGCGCGGCGGGCGGCGAGCCATTCGTCAAAGGCGTGCTGCTGGACGGCGGGCCAGTACGCGTCGTCGACGGGCTGCACGGTCTCCTCCTCGTCGATCAGGATGATGTGCAGGCCGGCCTCCGACTCGACGATGCCACTCGGCTCCTCGGGCGCTAGGGCCCAGGCGGCCTCGTCAAAGGCTGGCGGCATGACGCCCCGGGGCAGGTAGCCAAGGTCGCCGCCGCTCGTGCGGGTGGCTTCGTCCTGTGAGAGGTCCGCGGCCACGTCGGCAAACGCCTCGCCGGACTCCAGGCGGGACAGGGCCTCCTCGGCGGATTCGCGGTCGGCAAAGAGCATGTGCCGGGCGCGCAGCTGGGGCTGTTCCTGGGGGATCGCCTCGGTCACCGTGTCGCGGACGGCCCGGGTGCGGAGTTCGTCGGCCACCTGGGCGCGTAGGGACCCTTCGGTGAGACGACTGGCCTCCAGCCAGGCCTCATAGCCGTCCGGGTCATCGCCGCGGACCGCGTCCATCTCGGCGTCGATGGCCCCCTCGCTCACCGCGAGGCCCAGTTCGTCGGCGGCCTGGGCGATGAGGGCCTGGTCGATCATGACCTCCAGGTAGTTGGCGCGAAAGCGCTCCAGCGCCTGCCGGCCGGCGTCGCTGGCCGGGTCGAACCCCGGCTGCTGCGAAAAGTAGACCTGGGCGCGGGCCACCTGCTCCTC
>JAAZBQ010000682.1 GCA_012513725.1 Chloroflexota bacterium | reverse complement strand
TTCGAGTCGGGCAGCGACCGGGTGCTGCGGTTCATCCGCAAGGGCACCAAGCGCGAGCAGAACCTCGCCGCGGGGCGCATCTGCCGCAAGTACGGCATCTCCATCTGGGCCAACTATATGCTGGGGCTCCCCACCGAGACCCAGGAAGAGGTCTTGGAGACCATCAGCATGCTCAAGGAGTTGGACCCCGACTATTACAGCCCGGCGTTCTACACGCCGCACCCCGGCAGCGACCTGTACACCTACTGTGTGGAGAACGACCTGTCCCTCATCCGCGACCACGGCTCCTATCGGCGCAACCCGGACGAGGCAAAAATCAAGGGCATCGACTATGAATGGCTGACCTGGGCCCTCGAGGAATCTCAGCGGCGGACGCTGCGCAACCGGGTCCGGCGGCAGGCTCGCTACCTGTGGGGTCGTTACGCGCACCCCGTCAAGGCGTATCACAAGATCGTCCGGCTGATCACCCGGCGCGACCGGCCGCAGGCGACGGCCACCCAGGAGGGCTAATGCGTACTCTGCTCATCACCGGCGGGGCCGGGTTCATCGGCTCGAACTATGTCCACTATGTGTTGCGGGAACACCCCGAGTACCGCGTCGTGGTGTACGACAAGCTGACCTACGCGGGGAATCCGGACAACCTCCGGGATGTCGCCGACGATCCGCGGTACGCGTTCGTGGAGGGCGATATCTGCGACGCGGCTCTGGTCCGCGAGACGATCGCGACCCACGGCGTGGACACCATCGTGAACTTTGCCGCCGAGACCCACGTGGATCGCTCGCTATCCGACCCCGGCGAGTTCATCATGACCGACGTCTATGGTACCCACGTGCTCCTGGAGGCGGCCCGGGAGTTGGGCCTGGAGCGCTATCACCAGGTGTCCACCGACGAGGTGTACGGACAGGTGCTGGAGGGCTCCTCGGTGGAGACCGACCCCCTGGACACCCGTAGCCCCTACTCGGCCTCCAAGGCGGGCGGCGACCTGATGGTGTTGGCCTACCACACTTCCTTTGGGGTGCCGGCCACCATCACCCGGGGCTCGAACAACATCGGCCCCTATCAGTACCCCGAAAAGGTGGTGCCGGTGTTCGTCACCAACGCCATCGACGACAAGCCGCTGCCCATCTACGGCGACGGCCTGCAGATGCGCGACTACCAATACGTCGAGGACCACTGCGAGGGCATCGATGTCGTCCTCCACCATGGCACGCCGGGGGAGATCTATAACCTGGGCACCGGCGTGGAGACCCGCAACATCGACATGGCCCGCTGCATCCTGGCGCTCCTGGACAAGCCGGAGAGCCTCCTGCAGTACATCACCGACCGCCCCGGCCACGACCGCCGCTACTCCCTGTGCGTGGACAAGATCCGCACCCTGGGCTGGACCTCTCGCCACACCTTTGACCAGGCCCTGGAACGGACGGTGCGCTGGTACGTGGACAACGAGTGGTGGTGGCGGCGCATCAAGTCGGGCGACGCCTACAGCGAGTACTACCGCTCGCACTATGGGGGGCGCGAGGTGCCGCGCCCGTCGCAAGGATGACGTCGCCCCGGCCCCGCGCCGGGGCATGGCTGCGTGTGGCCGGCCTTCTGGCCGCGATCGTGCTGCTGTGGTTGGCCCTCCGAGAGGTGGTCTGGGCCGATTTTGCTGCGGTCCTGGGCCGGGCACGCTGGGGATGGCTGGTCGTCTCCTGGATCTGCATCCTGCTGGCCCCCGCGGTCAAGGGGCTGCGTTGGCGGTTCCTGCTCGCCCAGGGCGAGGACAGCCCGGGGTGGTGGCGGCTGACGGCGATCCTGGCCGTCGGACAGTTGGCCAACGTCGTCATCCCGGCGCGTGCGGGCGAGCTGACCCGCTCCTACCTCGTGGGCCGCGAGCGGCCCGGGGGCATGGGGCTGGTGCTGGGCACCATCCTGGTGGAAAAGGTGCTGGACGGCCTGGCGCTCTTGGGGATCGCCGGCGGGCTGGCCCTGACGATGGCCCTGCCTGGCTGGTTCGGCACCGCCTCGTTGGCCTTTGCGGGGACGCTGGCCCTCATCGCCGGGCTCGTCGTGGCCCTGACGCTGGCCCGGGGACCGCTGGCGGCCTGGTCGCGCCGTCTGCCGCCCCGGATGCGCCGGCTGGCGGAGGCCGGGCTCGAGGGGGTCGGGGCCCTTCGGGAGGGGAGGGTGCTGGTGCCGGCCACCCTGAGCACCGCCGGCATCTGGCTCCTGGGGCTGGCGAGCAACTATGTGCTCTTCCTGGCCCTCGGGCTGCCGACCTCGGTCTCGGCGGCGCTCCTGCTATTGGTCGTTCACTATCTCGCCGTACTGATCCCCGGCGTGCCGGCGCAGGTGGGCTTGTTTCACTATGTTACCGTGCTGGCCCTGGAGGTGTTCGCTGTGGGTCCCGAACTGGCCATGCCCTACGCCGTGGTGCTCCACGGCCTGATCTATGGCACCATCATTGCCGCGGGCGCGGTGGCCGCGCCGGCCCTGAGTCTGGACCTCGGCGGGCTGCCCGGCCGGTTGCGGGCGCTGCAGGCGCCGGGAAAAGGCGGGAGCGCGCCATGAGGGCCAGCGTCGTGGTGCCGGTGCGCGACGGGACGGAGGTGATCGGCCGCTGCCTGGCCGCCCTCGCCGCCCAGGACCTGCCCGAGGGCGAGATGGAGGTCATCGTCGTCGACGACGGCTCCACCGACGACACGGCGGAAACGGTACGGCGCTACCGGGGCGTGACGCTTCTCCAACAGGCGCCGCAAGGCCCCGCGGCGGCCCGCAACCGGGGGATCTCCCAAGCCCGGGGCGAGTACGTGCTCTTTACCGACGCAGATTGCGCCCCGCGCCCCACCTGGGCCCGCGCGCTTCTGGAGGCCGTAGAGGCCTCCGGCGCCGCCGGCGGCAAGGGGGTCTATGTCACTCGCCAGGAGAGCCTGGTGGCGCGGTTCGTGCAGATCGAGTACGAGACCAAGTACGCCCGGATGGCCCGCCGGGACGCCATCGACTTTGTGGACACGTATGCGGCCATCTACCGGCGCGACGTCCTGGATGAGGTGGGCGGGTTCGACGAACGGCTGCCCTCGACGTCCCTTGAGGACCAGGAGCTCTCCTTCCGCGTCGCGGAGCGCGGGCACCGCCTGGTGTTCGTGCCCGGGGCAGTGGTGGAGCACCTGCACGCCGCCACCCTGCGCCGCTACGCCCGCAAAAAGTTCAGCATCGGCTA
>JAAZBQ010000681.1 GCA_012513725.1 Chloroflexota bacterium | reverse complement strand
CGCGACGACATCGACGTCTGGCAGACGATCGACGTGGATTCGCCCGGGTGGACGCGCAAGGTCGGCTTTGTGCCCGCCGTCACCGAGGAGGTGGCGCCCTCCGCGGCGAACGCCGTGGCGATCATCTGCGGGCCGCCGGTCATGATCCGCTTTACCCTGCCGGTGATGACGAAGCTCGGCTTTGGCAAGGAGCAGATCTACACGTCGCTCGAGAACCGCATGAAGTGCGGCATCGGCAAGTGCGGGCGCTGCAACGTGGGGCACAAGTACGTCTGCCTGGACGGGCCGGTGTTCAGCATGGCGGAGCTCGACGAGTTGCCGCCCGAGTACTAGGGCGCCTGACGCGCGGGCTCGGCAGGCTGGCGGGCCGCTCGCCAGCCTCTTGCTGCCCGAGGATGAGCGCCGCCCCCTTGCCACCGACTCGCCCATCGGATAGCCTGGCGCGGCCGACTGTAACGACAGAGGAGGATGGCGATGGCCTACGTCGACAAGTGCGTGTCCGAGTTCCTCGACGCGCTGGCCTGCAAGGACCCCACCCCCGGCGGGGGGAGCAGCGCCGCCCTGGGAGGGGCGCTGGCGGCCGGGCTCGTCAGCATGGTGTGCAACCTCACCATCGGCAAAAAGGGCTATGAGGCCGCCGAGGAGCGCATGCGCGCCATCCTGGACGAGAGCGAAGCCCTGCGCGCCGAGCTCCCCGCCCTCCTCGAGGAGGACATCGCGGTCTACGGCCGGGTGATGGCCGCCTACCGCCTGCCGCGCAAGACGGACGAGGAAAAGGCCGCCCGCAAGGGGGCTATCCAGGCCGCCCTCCGCGAGGCCAGCGAGGTGCCCATGGCCATCGCCGATCGCTGCGCGCGGGTGGTGGACCTGGCCCTCCCGGCCGCCGAGCACGGCAACAACTGGGCCGTCAGCGACGCGGGCGTGGGCGCCCTCCTCGCCGAGGCCTGCATGCACGCCGCGCTCCTGAACGTGTCGATCAACCTCGCCTCCATCGACGACCCCGCGTACGTCGCGGGCCTCCAGGAGCGCATGAGCGCCCTCGTCGACGCGCGCGCCGAGACCAAGGCCCGCGTCCTCGAGCTCGTCCACGCCAAGATCGGAGCATAGGCCATGACGGCAACAGTACTCGACGGCCGCGCGCTGGCCGCCACGATGAGCGCCGAGATCGCCGCCGACGTCGCCCGCTTTCGCGAGGCGCACGGCTACGAGCCGGGGATCGCCGTCGTGCAGGTGGAGGGGGATGACGCCTCCTCCTGGTACGTCCGGCAGATCCGGCGTTCGTTCACCAAGGCCGGGATGCGCTGCGCGGTGCACGAACTGGCCCCCACCACCACGGCCGAGGAACTCGCGGACCTCCTGCGCAGCCTGAACGCCGACCCGCGCACGAACGGCATCATCGTCCAGATGCCGCTGCCCGCCGCGATCCCCCAGAGCCTGGTCACCGACCTCCTCGACCCGGGCAAGGACGTCGACGGCATCCACCCCCTGAACGCCGGCCGCCTGATGCAGGGCGACGCCGAGGCGTTCGCCCCGGCCACCCCGGCGGGTGGGATGGAGATCCTGAAGCGTTACGGCATCGACCTGCGCGGCAAGCACGCCGTGATGGTGGGCCGCTCGAACATCGTCGGCCGGCCGATGGCCATGCTGATGCTCCACCAGCACGCCACGGTGACGATCTGCCACTCGCGCACGCCGGACCTCGGCGCCGTCACCCGCCAGGGGGACATCCTCGTGGCGGCGGTGGGCCGGGCCAAGATCGTCACCGGGGAGATGATCAAACCGGGGGCCGTGGTGGTCGATTTCGGCGTGAACGTCGAGGGCGACGCCCTGATCGGCGACGTGGACACCGAGGCGGCCATGGAGGTGGCCGGCTACGTGACGCCGGTGCCCGGCGGGACGGGCCCCATGACGAACGTCATGCTGATGGCCAACACGCTGCGCGCGGCACAGAACCAGGCGGGGCAGCGCCCCCTCTAGCGCTGTCGACTCCGATCCGACGTATAGAAGGAGATAGGTCATGAAGAGCGACCTCGAGATCGCCCAGGCAGCCACACTGCGCCCGATCCTAGACATCGCCGAGAGCGTCGGCCTTCGGAAGGAGGACCTCGAGCCCTACGGCTGGTACAAGGCCAAGGTCCACCTGGACGTGCGCGACCGCCTCGCCGACCGCCCGAACGCCCGCTACATCGACGTGACGGCCATCACCCCCACGCCCCTCGGCGAGGGCAAGACGACCACCACCGTGGGCCTCTCCCAGGCGCTCGGGGCGGAGCTCGGCCATCGCGTATTTACCTGCATCCGCCAGCCCTCCATGGGCCCCACCTTTGGCATCAAGGGCGGCGCGGCCGGCGGCGGGTACTCGCAGATCGTGCCGATGGAGGACTTTAACCTGCACCTCACCGGCGACATTCACGCCGTGAGCGTGGCGCACAACCTGGCCGCGGCGGCCATCGACGGGCGCATGCTCCACGAGCGGCGGCTCTCCGACCGCGCCCTCTCGCGCGTCGACCTGCGCCGCCTGGACGTCGACCCGTTCTCCATCCTGTGGAACCGCGTCGTGGACGTCGAGGACGCCGCACTGCGCGAGATCGTCATCGGCCTGGGTGGCCCGCGGAACGGCACCCCGCGCCAGACCGGGTACGACATCTCGGTGGCCTCCGAGGTGATGGCCATCCTGGCCCTGGCCACCAGCGTCCAGGACCTCCGCGAGAGGCTGGGGCGCATCGTGCTGGCCTCCGACGAGAGCGGCAAGCCCCTCACCGCGGACGATTTCGGCGTGGGCGGCGCCATGGCCGTCCTGATGCGCGACGCGCTGATGCCCAACCTGATGCAGACCCTGCAGCAGACCCCGGCGTTCGTGCACGCCGGCCCGTTCGCCAACATCGCCCATGGCAACTCGTCGGTAGTGGCCGACCAGATCGCCGTGAAACTGGCCGACTATGTCGTCACCGAGTCCGGTTTCGGCGCCGACATTGGCATGGAAAAGTTCTTTGACATCAAGTGCCGCACCAGCGGCCTGATCCCCAACTGCGTGGTGCTGGTGGCCACCGTTCGCGCCCTCAAGATGCACGGCGGCCTGGGCCGCGTGGTGCCGGGCAAGCCGTTGCCCACCGAGCTGACCTCCGAGAACCTCGAGTACCTCGAAAAGGGCGCCGCGAACATGGTGGCCCACATCAAGATCGCCAAGCAGTACGGCATCCCGGTGGTGGTGTGCGTGAACCGCTTTACCACCGATACCGACCGGGAGATCGCCCTCCTGCAGAAAATCGCCAAGGACGCCGGGGCCTATGACGCGGTGCCCTCGGAGCACTGGGAGCACGGCGGCAAGGGGGCGGTGGAACTCGCCGAGGCCGTCATCCGCGCCTGCGAGCAGCCGGCGGATTTCCGCTTCCTGTACCCGCTGGACATCCCCATCGCGGACAAGATCGAGGCGATCGCCACCCAGGTGTATGGGGCCGACGGGGTGGACTATCTCCCCGCCGCCGAGGCCAAGCTCAAGGCCTACACCAAGCTGGGCTACGACAACCTGCCGATCTGCATGGCCAAGACGCACCTGTCCCTCTCCCACGACCCCGCGCTCAAGGGCGTGCCCAAGGGCTGGCGCCTGCCGATCCGCGACATCCGCGCCTCCATCGGCGCCGGGTTCCTGTACCCCTTGTGCGGCGAGATGAAGACCATGCCGGGGCTGTCGCGGCGACCGTCCTTTATGGGCATGGACCTCGACGCCGACGGCACCATCCGCGGCCTCTCCTAAGGTCTGCCGACCGATCTTCCGAGGCCAGGGCGCCATGCCCTGGCCTCTTTTCCTGCCCGGTTGGCGCCGGGCCGGCGCGCCGGTAGAATGGGGGCGGAGGGGTGACGGGTGGCGGATTTCGAGCGCACGGTGCGCGATACGATCGACGAGCACGGGCTGCTCCTGCCCGAGGACAGCGTGGTGATCGGGGTCTCCGGCGGGGCGGATTCGCTGGCCCTGCTGCACGTCCTCCGCCGCCTGGCCCCCGAGTATCGGGTGACCCTCCACGTCGGCCACCTGGAGCACGGCATCCGCGGGGACGAGTCGCTGGAGGACGCCAGGTGCGTCCGCGCCATCGCCGAGGCCTGGGGGCTGCCCGTCACCATCGCCCGGCGCGACGTGCCGGCCATCGCCCAGGAGCGGGGCATCGCCATCGAGGAGGCCGCCCGCCAGGAGCGCTACCGCTTTCTCGGCGAGCTGGCCCGCTCCGTCGGCGGTACCACGGTGGCCGTCGCCCACCACGCCGACGACCAGGTAGAGACGGTGCTCATGCACCTCTTGCGCGGGGCGGGCCTCTCGGGCCTGCGCGGGATGCGCCCCCTCTCCCGGCTCGATGCGCTGCGCCTCGGCGACGACGAGGGCCCCCCACCGGAGGATGCGG
>JAAZBQ010000091.1 GCA_012513725.1 Chloroflexota bacterium | reverse complement strand
GACTGCGTCGAGGTGGCCTGCTGGCCCCGGGGCCGCGCCGAGCGCCGCTATGCCGGCGTCACCCACATCGACGTCGCGGACCTCTCCCCCGACGAGGCCGCCCGCATCCGCGACCTCATGGACCGCACCGAGGTCGCCATCAGCGCCCTGGGGTACTATCCCAACCCCCTGGCCCCCGACCGCGCCGAGGCCGAGGTCTATGCCCAGCACCTGCGCAAGGTCATCCTGGCCGCCGAGACCCTCGACATCGGCCTGGTGAACACCTTTGTCGGCCGGGACCCGGCCCTCACGGTGGACGAGAACTGGCCCCGGATGCTGGAGGTCTGGCGCCCGCTCCTCCGCTTTGCCGAGGACCACGGCGTCTCCATCGCCATCGAGAACTGCCCGATGTATTTCACCCGGGACGAGTGGCCCGGCGGCAAGAACCTGGCCACGTCGCCGGCCATCTGGCGCCGCCTCTTTGGCGATCTCCCCTCGCCGAACCTGGGCCTGAACTATGACCCCTCCCACCTGGTGTGGCAGGGGATGGATTACGTGGCGCCCATCACCGAGTTTGCCGATCACATCCTCCACGTCCACGCCAAGGACGCCCGGGTCGACCGCGCCCGCCTGAACGAGGTCGGCATCCTGGCCCACCCGCTCGAGTACCACACGCCGAAACTCCCGGGCCTCGGCGACATTGCCTGGGGCCGGTTCTTTTCCGCCCTCAGCGACACCGGCTATGACGGGGCGGTGTGCATCGAGGTCGAGGACCGCGCCTACGAGGACACCCTCGAACGCCGCCTATCCGCACTGCGCCAGAGCGGCCGGTACCTGTTGCAGTACATGGAATAAGAAGGACGCAGAGGCGAAGAGGAACGCAGAGACGCAGAGAGAAGACGCGGAGACGCAGAGAAGAGGAGTCTGGCGACTGAGAAAGAGGTGGTCCCTTGGCGCAGGGGCACGTGCTCGGGCGCGGCACTGGAGGGGCCTGAAAGCGCGCCGCTATAGAGGCAACGCCCCGGGTGCTGACGCCGGGGCGTTGTCATTTTCCAATACCTTCTCAGTGTGGAATCCTAGTGTCCGTTCTCTCCCTGCGTCTCCGCGTTCTTCTCTGCGCCTCTGCGTTCCTCTTCCCTACTCCAGGTCGCCGATGACGTAAAAGGTGTCGGCGATCTGCTGGGCGATCTGGAACTCGTCCTCGGAGCGCACCTGGATGCCGAGCCAGACGACAAAGTCCTCCTCCTCGGGCATTGCCGCGATGGTGTAGATGATCGTCTTGCCGTCGGCGCCGCAGCCCTTGTGCTCCTCCCACACGCCATAGTACAGGCCGTCGTCGTACTCTTGCCGCTCGCCCTGCTGCGAGCAGTCGCCCCAGAAGGGGAACTCGTCCAGCACGTCGGAAGGCGTATAGCCCTCCTGGGCCAGGAGCGGCGAAGCGGTAAAGAACACGCCCGGAAAGTCGGTCGAGTCCATGAACCCGTCATGGTCGGGCGCGGCCACCACCATGGCGCCCACGTAGGTGCCATCGTCCTCGACCCACGGGTAGCCGTTGATGTCATCCCAGGCGATGGGCACGTCCATCACCAGCGCCCCGCTCTCATCGGACACGGACATGTACTCGATCTCCAGGCCGCCCGGGGTCCCGGCCTGCTGCTCGCTGCCCGGCGTCTCGGGGAAGAACACCTCGGCCACCTTGAGCTCGCGGCCGTTCAGCTGGCCCTCGAGGAACTCGCCCGTCTCCCAGCGCAGGACGCCGAGCGACATGGTGTC
>JAAZBQ010000090.1 GCA_012513725.1 Chloroflexota bacterium | reverse complement strand
GGCGCCGGCGTCCTCACCGAGATCATCGAGTAGCGCGATATCCGCTAACTAGTAGGGGCCCGCTGGCCTGCAGGCGGGCCTGGAGATAGACATGGCCAAGAGAGCAACACGGCTGGTGATCACGTTGGCCTGCACCGAGTGCCGGGAACGGAACTATACCAGCGAAAAGAACCGACAGAACGATCCGGGGCGTATGAGCCTGAACAAGTACTGCCCGCGCTGCCGCAAGCACACGGAGCATCGCGAGCAGCGCTAAAGGGAAGGGGCGCCCGGCAGGGCGTAGGGCCTTCCCGCCGTAGGCGAGTAGCTCAATTGGCAGAGCAACGGCCTCCAAATCCGTAGGTTGCGGGTTCGATTCCTGCCTCGCCTGCCTAGAATTCCTGGGAAGACACCGTGTCCGGCTGGGGTCGGACCGTCGGCAAGGCCGGCAACGTCACCCCGGTTGGCGTCACGGTGTTTTCGGGTGTGTGACGCCTGTAACAGCGCACCGAGGAGAGCCTTCGTGGCAAGACCTGTACCCAAGAAAGCGGTGACCGCCGCCAAATCCGAGAACCGGATCGTGCGCTACTTTAAAGAGGTGCGCGCCGAGATCCGCCGGGTGACGTGGCCCACCCGCCGGGTGGCCACCAACCTGACGCTCATCGTGTTGAGCGTGACCTTGGCGGCCAGTGTCGCGATGGGCGTCGTCGACTGGCTGTTCGCGCAGTTGTTTGCCCTCATTGTGGGCTAGCCGGCCCGCCAAGTGCCGGAGCTAGAGTGATGGAAGAGTACCAGAACAACCCAACCGACGACCTGGAACCCACCGGGGACGAACTGGTGGAGGATGAGGTCGCGGCGCCAACCGAAGAGGGCCTGACGCCCGAGGTGCTGGAGGGCGAAGCGCCCGAAGACGCGGACGAAGCGCCCGAAGACGCGGGCGAGGCATCCGAAGACACGGGCGAGTTGCCCGAAGACACGGGTGAGGCGCCTGGCGACGAGGCGCCCGAGGACCAAGAGCCCGAGGATGACGAGGCGCCCGACGATGATGAGGCCCTCGTGGGTGAGGCCGCCGTGGAGCAAGAGGTCGACCCGGAGCTCCTGGCGCTCGCCGACTGGTACGTCGTGCACTCTTACTCGGGCTATGAGAACAAGGTGCAGCGCAACCTCGAGCAGCGCACCGAGTCGATGGGCATGCGCGACAAGATCTTTCGCGTGGTGGTGCCCACCGAGGAAGAGGTGGAGATCCGCGAGGGCCAGCGGCGCTCCAGCCGCAAGCGCGTGTTCCCGGGCTATATCCTCGTCCAGATGATCCTCGATGAGGAATCCTGGTACGTGGTGCGCAACACCCCCGGCGTGACGGGCTTTGTGGGCACCGGCACGCGCCCCTCCCCCCTGAGCGGCGAGGAAGTGGAAAAGATCCTCAGCCGCATGGAGGCGGAGCAGCCGCGCATCAAGGTCTCCTTCCGCGTCGGCGAGACAGTGCGCATCACCGAGGGGCCCTTTGCCGATTTCATGGCCGTGGTCGACGAGCTGTACCCCGAGCGCGGCAAGGTCCGTGTCCTGGTCTCCTTCTTTGGGCGGGAGACGCCCGTGGAGATGGACTTTATGCAGGTCGAGCGCATCTAGCGCCCGAGGCGTCCGGCGCCTGCCGGCGCGATCCACAGGCTGAGCAATGCGGGCGGCAGCCCTGAAGAAGAGGTGTGTAGATGGCGAAAAAGGTCATGGCGATCATCAAGCTGCAGGTTCCGGCCGGCAAGGCGACGCCGGCCCCGCCCGTGGGTCCCGCGCTGGGCCAGCACGGCGTGAACATCATGCAGTTCGTCAAAGAGTACAACGCGCGGACGGCGAACGACGTGGGCACCGTGATCCCCGTGGAGATCACCGTCTTTGCGGACCGCTCCTTCACGTTCATCACCAAGACCCCGCCCGCCAAGGACCTGCTCCTCAAGGCCGCCGGCGTGGACAAGGGCTCCGGCCTGGTGCCGGTGGAGCGAGCGGGCAGCGTGACGCGCGAGCAGATCCGCGAGATCGCCCAGCTCAAGATGAAGGACCTGAACGCGGTAGACATTGAGGGGGCCATGAAGCAGATCGAGGGCAGCGCCCGGAGCATGGGCATCACTGTCGTCGGCTAGCACGGGCTCCACAGAGTGGGAGGGCGCCTCGCGCGCCCGTTCGCACCACGAGGAGGATGCATGCCCAAGCACGGGAAAAAGTTCCGCGAGGCGTCGAGCCTCATCGACCCGGCGCACACCTATACGCCCGAAGAGGCGGTGGCGCTGGTCAAGCAGGCCGCTTTTGCCAAGTTCGATGAGACGGTCGAAGTGCACCTGCGCATGAATGTCGACCCCCGCCAGGCCGATCAGCAGCTCCGCGGCGTCGTGTCGCTGCCCGCCGGCACGGGCAGGACGGTCCGCATCCTGGTCTTTGCCGAGGGAGAAGCGGCCCGCGACGCAGAGGCCGCCGGCGCCGATTTCGTCGGCGTCGACGACTATGTGCAGCGCATTCAGGATGGCTGGCTAGAGTTCGACGTCGCGGTGGCCATCCCCCAGGTGATGGGTCGCATCGGTCGGCTCGGTCGGGTGCTTGGCCCGCGTGGGCTGATGCCCAACCCCCGCGCCGGCACTGTGGCGCAGCCCGAGGACATCGGTCGCACGATCGAAGAGCTGCGCGGCGGGCGCGTCGAGTATCGGGTGGATCGTACCGCCAACCTGCACATCCCCGTCGGCAAGGTCAGCTTTACCGAGGATCAGCTAATTGCCAACTTGGCGACGGTGATGGACACCATCGTGCGCGCCCGCCCTGCTGCCGTCCGCGGCCAGTATATCCGGCGCGTCGTACTGACCTCGACAATGGGGCCCGGCGTGCAGGTGGACATTGCGGCGGCGCGCGACATGCGCCCGGCCTAAGGGCCCTGCGCATCAGACAACCGCATACACGAGCCGATGACCGCAGGTGCGCGTGGCGTATCGTGCCACACGCTTAATGAGTGAGCCTGCCGAGGCGAGGAGAGAGTCATGAACCCGCGGGCTGTTGCCCGTAGAGGTGGACTGGGTCTTCGCACCGGTTAGGGCGCGAAGACCCGTTTTTTGTTCTCGGGAGGAGGTGAATACCCGTTGGCGCTGAATAGGGAAAAGAAGGAGGAGCTCGTCGAGGCGTATGCCGAGAGGCTGAGCCGCTCCAACGTGGCCATCTGGGCCAACTATCGGGGCGTCAAGGCCCAGCAGTTCGAGACGTTGCGCAACACGTTGCGGCCGATCAACGCCGAAACGATGGTGGTCAAGAACACCCTCATGCGCGT
>JAAZBQ010000680.1 GCA_012513725.1 Chloroflexota bacterium | reverse complement strand
GCGGAACCTTCCCGAAAGGAAAGAACCTTTCGGGAAGGGGAGCGCGCTGGCGGCCCGAGCACGGATCCTGCCTAGCGGCCGGGCTCGAGGGTGGGCAGCACCTCGCGGAGGGCGGCGAGGGAGAGGTGGCCTTCGCGCAGGAGGCGCGGGGGGTCGCTGGTGAGGTCCACGATCGAGGAGGGGACGCCGATCGGTGCGCGGCCGCCGTCGATGACCAGGGCGATCCGCCCCGCGAGATCCGCGAGCACCTCCTCGGCGGTCTCCGGCGAGGGGCGACCGGAGCGGTTCGCGCTGGTGGCAGCCAGGGCGCCGCCCGCTGCGGCGATGAGGCGCAGGGCCAGGGAGTGGTCCGGCATCCGCACGGCCACCGTGGGCCCTCCGGCGCTGAGAATGGCCGGTACCTTGGATCGGCGGCGCACCACGACGGTCAGCGCGCCGGGCCAGAAGCACGCCATGAGCCGGGCGGCGCGGCCGTCCGGAGGCTCGGCCACCTGCGCCACGTCGTCGGGCGACGCCACCAGCACGGGGATGGCCATGTGCAGCGGCCGCTCCTTGGCGGCATACAACCGCTCGATGGCCGCCTCCGACCACGGATCGCAGCCCACCCCGTAGACGGTGTCGGTAGGAAACGCCACCACCTCGCCGGCGGCGATCAGGCGCACGGCCTCGGACACTGCCCCGGCGTCGTCCGCGGCCAGCACCCGGGTCTCCCCCGGTGCGCCCTCCACGTCAGGCCTCCCCGTGGCCGTTCAGAAGGTAGCGCTCGATGATCTGGGCCACGCCATCCTCATCGACGTGGGGGGCGATGACGTCGGCCACGGCCTTGACCTCGTCGGAGCCGTTGGCCATGGCCACCCCCAGGCCGGCCCACTCGACCATCGCCACGTCGTTGCCGGCGTCGCCGCAGGCCACCGTCTCCTCCTGTCGGACGCCGAGGCGCTCGGCCACCCACGCCAGCGCCGTGCCCTTGGTGGTGCCCAGGGCCAGGCCCTCGAGAAAGTACTCGTGAGAGCGCAGGATCTCCAGGCGTCCGCCGAAACGCTCGACGAGAGCGGGCTGCACCGCATCGAGCTGCGGGCCCTCGCCGATCAGGATGAACTTGACCAGGGGCTCGGTCGGCGGCGCGGCCAAATCGGGCACGATCCGCCAGGGCAACCCGAACCAGCGCTCGTAGAACGCGTCCGAGTGGCGCTTGTCCTCCACATAGATCATGTCGTCCGAATAGAGGGTCAGCGACAGGTCGTGCTCCCGGGCAAAGGCCACGACCTCGCCGAGGAGGTCGGTGGGCAACACGCTCTGAAAGGCGCGCACACCGCTGGCGGGGTCAGTGACGGTGGCGCCCTGGTAGCCGATCACCGGGGCGGTGATGCCCAGTTCTTGCACCCAGGGGCGCATGGAGGCGTAGGAGCGGCCCGAAGCCAGCGTGACGTGGATCCCGGCCGCCTGGGCACGGGCCACGGCGCGCCGCGAGTGCGGGGAAATGGTATGGTCGGTGCGCAGGAGGGTCCCGTCAAGGTCCAGGGCGATCAGTCGATAGGTCACGGTCATTCACTCTCCGAACGGTTGTCCAGCGACACGCGCAGCAGGCGATCCAGCCCGGCGAGGTCCTGCCGGATGGCGATATCCGCATGGGGAAAGGCCTGGCGAGCCAGCCGTCGCACGGCCTCGCCGTGCGTCTCGTCGATCTCGACCACGAGCAGCCCCGGCGCCGCCAACCGTTCGGCCGCCTGGGGCAAGAGGCGGCGGATGACGTCCAGCCCGTCCGCCCCCCCGTCGAGGGCCTCCCGGGGCTCGTGCTCGCGGATCTCGGGCTGCAGGTCAGCCAACCGAGCGCTGGGCACGTAGGGCGGGTTGGCGGCGATGACGTCCAAGGGTCCCCCCACCCCGGCCAGCAGGTCAGCGCGGACGAGCCGCATGCGGTCCCCCAGGCCGTGGCGCGCCACGTTCTCCGCCGCCACCGCCAGCGCCGCGGGAGAGAGGTCGGTGGCGGCCACGGTCGCCTCGGGCAGGTGCCGAGCCAGCGTCACGGCGATGGCCCCGCTGCCGGTGCCCACGTCGGCGATCCGCAGCGGGCGCCGGCCCGCGGCACGCCATTTCTGGGCCCAGGCGAGGACCTCCTCGACGAGCCCCTCCGTCTCGGGCCGCGGCACGAGGACGCCGGGCGCCACGTAGAGGTCGAGATCATAAAACGGCCGCCGGCCCGTTATGTAGGCCAGCGGCTCGCGGGCGGCCCGCCGCCGGATCAGCGCCGTCAAAGCGTGGGCGGCCTCGGGCGTCAGGCACTCGGTCCAGCGCAGTTGCAGGTCGGTGCGCGAGGCGCCCAGGGCGTGGCCCAGCAGGAGCTCGGCGTCCAGCCGGGGGGACGCGACGTCCGCCAGGGCCAGGTTGCGCGCCGCCCACCGCAGGGCGTCGCCCGTGGTGACGCCGGCCGGGCAATCGTCCATGGTGCTGCGCCCGCTAGTCTGCGCTGGCGCGCAGGCGTTCTGCCTCTTCCCGGGCGGTGAGCTCGTCGATGAACGGGTCCAGTTCGCCGCTCAGGACGTCCTCCAGGCGGTGCACCGAGACGTTGATCCGGTGATCTGTCACCCGGTTCTGGGGAAAGTTGTAGGTCCGGATCTTTTCGCTGCGCTCGCCGGTGCCCACCTGCGCCCGACGGGCCTCCCCCGTCTCCTCCAGCTGCTTCTGGTATTCGAGGTCGTACAGCCGTGCGCGGAGAATGGACATGGCCCGGGCGCGGTTCTGGAGCTGCGAGCGCTCGTCCTGGCACTGGACCACCACGCCGGTGGGCAGGTGGGTGATGCGCACGGCCGAGTCGGTGGTGTTTACGCTCTGGCCGCCCTTGCCGCCCGAGCGGAACACGTCGACGCGCAGGTCGTTCTCGTTGATCTCGATGTCCACGTCGTCGACCTCGGGCATCACCGCCACTGTCGCCGTCGAGGTGTGGATACGGCCGCTGGTCTCGGTGACGGGCACGCGCTGCACCCGATGGACGCCACTCTCGTACTTGAACCGGGAAAAGGCGCCCCGCCCCTGCACGGAAAAGATGATCTCCTTGTAGCCGCCGACGCCGGTCTCGCTCGAGGAGAGCACCTCGGTCTTCCAGTGGTGGGCCGTCGCGTACAAAGTGTACATCCGGTAGAGGTCCGCGGCGAACAGCGCCGCCTCGTCGCCACCGGTGCCGGCGCGAATCTCGCAGATCACGTCGCGGCTGTCGCGGGGATCCGTGGGCACCAGCATGGCCTTGAGCCGCTCCTCGACGGCCTCCATCTGGGCCTCCAGCTCCTCGATCTCCTGCCCCACCAAGTCGCGCATGTCGGGGTCCGTCTCGTCGACGAGCATCTCCCGGGTGCGTTCGAGCTCCTTGGAGAGCGCCGTGTACTCGCGGTAGGTGGCCACGAGGTCGGCGATATCGGACTGCTCCTGACCGTACTTGCGGATCAGGTTCGGGTCGCCCATCACCTCGGGCGAGGAGAGCAGGTCATTCAGTTCATCGTAACGCCGCACGACGTCGGCTACTTGCTCGTACATCGGTTTGCTCCAGGTACAGGCCCCAACATATCCGGCTCATTATAGCGCGCCGCGGCCCATGGGCCAAAGAGAAGGAAGAAGGTCTACAATACACAAGAGGCGGGGAATCCCCCGCCCCTCTGAATGTACCCTCCGGGCGCCCGGTGGTGGGGGGCGCAGCCGGCGCCACGCATGGCGCAAGAATCGGGGGAGAGGACAGGATTCTCAGGATTGATCCTCGCGGGGGTTCGTCGAAGGTCCCCGAACCAAGTTTCTGAGCAGGCCTGCCGAAGGGCCTCCACCGCCCTGCACCCCAAGCCTACCGCCCCACGACGCGCCCGCCATACCCCGTCATCCTGAGGCCTGTCCTGAGGTCTGCCGAAGGGTCCGCCGAAGGACCTCCGCCGTGCTGCCTCCCGAGACGCCCATCTCACCACGCGCCGCCCAACCTGGTAGATTCGGCGCTGCGACGGGACCTCAGCACACGTCCACCCGGGGTTCATGTGCGGTAGAGGTCCTT
>JAAZBQ010000089.1 GCA_012513725.1 Chloroflexota bacterium | reverse complement strand
TTCCGTGGAATCCGCCCCATCCGTCTGAATCCGTGGTGGATCTCACTCTGCCCGCACGCAAGGATGATAGGATATGTCCAAGACGCTGGTGCCCGTCATCGTGTCCATCGTGGTGATCGTCGCCGTGGCAATCGCCCGCCACTATTCCCGGGCGCTGGCCGCCGTGACGGCCACCATGCCCCTGCAGGTGCCCCTCTCCCTCTGGATCGTCTACTCGACGGAAGAGGGCAACCAGCAGGCCATGGTCGGCTATAGCGAGGCGCTGATCATCGGGATCGTGGGCACCGCCGCGTGCACGGTGGCCATCTGGCTGGCAGCCCGGGCGGGACTGCGCCTGGGCGCCACCATCGCCGTGGGCTATGCGGCCTGGGGCCTCACGCTGGGCGCCGTGTACGGGGCGCGGGCCCTGCTGCGGGTGGCGTAGCGGCTCTCCGTGCAGAGGAGGGACATCGTGGGATCGTCGCTGGCGGGCGTCGGGCGGGCGAACATCACACCCCTCGGGCCGGTGCGGCTGGAGGGATACGGGCGCACCGGGGCCTCGGCCCGGGTGCTGGATCCCCTCTCGGCCACGGCGCTGGCCCTGGCGCAGGACCCCGCCCGGCCCCTGCTGCTCATCTCCTGCGACTGCGTGGCCCTGCGGGTGGTCGACTGCGACGCGCTCCGGGCGGCGGTCTCCCACGCCCTGGGCACATCCGTCGGACGGGTCCTCCTGTTCTGCACCCACACCCACTCGAGCCCGGTCGTCACCCCCGAGTACCTGGACCTGCTGCGCGAGCGCCTCGTCGCTGCGGCCGCCGAGGCGGTGGCGGGATTGCGGCCGGCGCGGATCGGCTGGGGCGTCGTGGAGGCGGACGCCCGCCTCATCGCCCGCATGGGGGGCGAGAGCTGAGGCCCCCGCCCCCGACAGAACACCCCTTGCTGCGCTCCCGACCTAGGCGCCGGCCTCCATGGCCGCCTTGTAGGCGCCCATCCGCGCCGCCCCGGCCAGGCGCACCCGCTGGTGGAAGAGTTGCTGCGCCTGGCTCACGTTCTGGTCCTTGCCGCGCCAGGCCTCCATGGCCGGTCCCTGCAGGGCGCGGGCAAAGGAAAAGGACACCTGCCAGGGCAGATCTTCCATCTGGTTCATGAGGTTTAGGTGCTGCGTGGCCTGCTCGGGGGTCTGGCCGCCGGAGAGGAACACGATACCGGGCACCGCCGAGGGGACCGCCCGGCGCAGGGTGCGGATGGTGGCCGTGGCCACCGCCTGGGCGTTGGCCTGCTCGGCCGCCTTGTTCCCCGAGATGACCATGCTCGGCTTGAGGAGCAAGCCCTCCAGGAACACCCGGTGGGCGGCTAGCTCATCAAAGGTCGTCCACAGCACCTCGGTGGTGACCGCCTCGCTCTGCTGGATGCTGTGGTCGCCATCGATGAGCACTTCGGGCTCCACGATGGGCACCAGCCCCCCCTCCTGGCACAGCGCCGCGTAGCGCGCCATGGCCTGGGCGTTGGCCCGGATGGCGTACGCCGACGGCGTGCGGGCGCCGGTGGCCTCATCCCGACCGATGGTGATCACCGCGCGCCACTTGGCGAACTTGGCCCCCATCTCGACGTACTCGGCGATCCGCTCCCGCAGACCATCGAGCCCCTCGGTGATGGTCTCCCCGGGGAACAGGGCCATCGGCTTGGCCCCGGTATCCACCTTGATCCCCGGCATGATGCCCTTGACCGCGAGCATCTCGCGTAGGGGCGTGCCTGTGGACGCGTTCTGGCGGATGGTCTCATCGTAGAGGATGATGCCGCTGAGGTGCGACTCGATCCCCGGCGTCGTGAACAGCATCTCGCGGTACGCCCGGCGGGTGTCCTCGGTGGATTCCACGCCCACGGCCTTGAACCGGCGGGTGATGGTGCCGGTAGACTCGTCGGCGGCCA
>JAAZBQ010000088.1 GCA_012513725.1 Chloroflexota bacterium | reverse complement strand
TGGAGGACGGCGAGTGGCTCTACTCCCCCGCCGGAGCGGCGCAGTACGTTGTGGCCCCGGGCTCTGTGGAGGGCTGGTCGTGGGGCGACGCCGTGCCCCCGCCGGAGATGACGACCGAGGAGATTGTAGCCGCGGCCGAGATCGCGGCGACGGAAGGGCCAGGCGCCACCTCCGGCTACTGGCAGGATGACGGCCGGGTCGCGGCGACCCCGTCGCCGGCCCGAGCCTAGCCGCAGTCTCGGAGGTAGCGAGGCGATGCGGCGCATAGTGGGGGGCGCCATCTATGCCCTGAGCACGCTCCTGGGCGTGCTGGCGCTCCTGTACCCGTTGATCATCCGCAGCCCGTGGGCCGCTGCGCAGGGGGCGCGCGCCCAGGATGCGCCCCTGGTGACGGCGGCCCTGGTGGGTCTATCGCTCCTGGCGCTCCTCGTGGAGATGCAGGGTGAGGCGATCGGCGCCAAGACGGTGGCCATGCTCGGCGTGCTGGTGGCCATCGCCAGCGTGCTGCGCTTCCTGGATCTCCTGGTGCCCCTGCCCGGCGGGTTCTCGCCGGTGTTCGCGCCGATCATCCTGGCCGGCTATGTGTTTGGGGCGCGGTTTGGATTCCTCATGGGCGTGTTCACCCTCCTGGCCTCCGCGCTGATCACCGGCGGGGTGGGCCCCTGGCTGCCCTATCAGATGCTCGCCTCGGGCTGGGTGGGGATGACGGCCGGCTGGCTGCGCGTGCTGGGCCTGCCCGGTGCGCGGGAGGGCCGGGTGACGCTACCGGAGATGGGGCTCTTGACCGCCTGCGGCTTGGTCTGGGGGCTCTTGTTTGGCGCCATCACCAACCTGTACTTTTGGCCATATGCCAGCGTGCCTGCGGCGCAGTCGTGGGAGGCCGGGATCGACCTGCGCGAGGTTCTGGTGCGCTTTGGCGCCTTTTATGCCGCCACCTCCTTCCCCTGGGACCTGGCCCGGGCCGCGGGCAACGTGGCGTTGGTGCTCCTCCTCGGAGCGCCGATGGTTCGCGCGCTCACGCGCTTTCGGCGCCGGTTCCACTTTCGGATGGGTCCCGCCGTGCGACCCGAGGGGGTGGGCGATGGTGCTTGATGCGCGCGCCTGGCTCCTGTGGGCCGGGGCCGTCCTCGTCGTGGCGTCTTCGAGCCGCAACCCCATCTATGCGCTCCTGACGCTCGCCATCGTCGTCGCCACCGACTCCCTGGCCGGCGCCGGCGTTCGCCGCGGGCTCCCGTCGCCCTTGCGCTTTGCGCTGGTCGCCGTGCCCCTGGCCGCCGTCTTTTCGGGCCTCATGATGCCGCTGGGCGCCACGATCCTGATACGCCTGCCCGAGGGCTGGCCGGTGGTGGGGAGCGCCGTCACCCTGGAATCCCTCCTGTTCGGGGCCACCAACGGCCTGGTGCTGGCCGTGATCTTTGGGGGGTTCTCGGTCCTGAACCGCGTCGCCCCGGCCCACGACCTGTTGCGCCTGGCACCGCGCGCCCTGCACGAGGCGGGCATGGTCCTCACCATCGCCCTGACCTTTGT
>JAAZBQ010000679.1 GCA_012513725.1 Chloroflexota bacterium | reverse complement strand
GGCGCCCTGGAGCGCGGGCACAAGTTCGTGTACGTCTGCCTGAACAACGAGGCCTACATGAACACCGGCATCCAGCGCTCCGGCGCGACCCCCCGCGGCGCCAACACCACGACGTCGCCGGTGGGCGAGGTCCTCCAGGGCAAGACCCAGTGGCGCAAGCCCTTTACCCGGATCATGGCGGCCCACGACATCCCCTACGTGGCGCAGACGTCGCCGCACAACTACCGGGATCTGATGACCAAGGTCAAGAAGGCCTTTGCCGCCGACGGTCCCGCGGTGCTGAACATTCTGGCGCCCTGCCCCCGCGGTTGGCGCCACGAGGCGGACCAGGGCCTGAACATCGCCCAGCTGGCCGCCGACACCTGCTACTGGCCGCTCTATGAAGTGGAGAACGGCAAGACCCGGGTGACCTACAAGCCCCGCAACAAGCAGCCCGTGGCCGACTGGTTCAAGACCCAGGGGCGCTTCCGGCACCTCTTCCGGCCGGCCAACCAGGGGCTCCTCGAGGAGATCCAGGCCAAGCTCGACCAGGAGTGGGAGCGGCTGCTTCGCGACGAGGAATACTCCCTGTAGGGGAGGCGAACATGATGAGGGGTAGCCTGCTCGCGCAGCGCTACCCCTTTTCGTGCAACGAGGGAGGAGACCATGGAGTTCGGCGAGCGGGTCCATGCGTCCCAGCACCCGCTGATCAAGCACAAGATCAGCCTGCTGCGTGACGTCAAGACAGAGCCGAAAAAGTTCCGCGAGATCGTCCGCGAGATCTCCATCATGCTGGCCTACGAGGCCACCTGCGACCTCTCCCTGCGAGAGATCGACGTGACCACCCCACTAGCCGCGACCAAGGGCTACCACACCAATGAACGGATCGGCCTGATCCCCATCCTGCGCGCCGGCCTGGGGATGGTCGACGGGATCTGGGAGTTGATGCCCGGCGCTGAGGTGTGGCACATCGGCCTGTACCGCGATCATCGCACGCTGCAGCCCGTGCAGTACTACAACAAGCTCCCCGTGACCCCGACGGTCCAGCTCTGCCTGGTGCTGGATCCCATGCTGGCGACGGGGGGGTCTGCGGTGGCCACCGTGCATATCCTCAAGGAGTGGGGCGCCCAGCGGATCAAGTTCGTCGGCATCATCGCCGCGCCCGAAGGTATCCAGGCCCTGGCCACGGCGCATCCGGATGTGGATATCCACATCGGCGTCATCGACGAGCGCCTGACTCCAGCGCCGGAAAAGCCCGGCGATCCCCCCGAGGGGTACATCGTGCCCGGCCTGGGCGATGCGGGCGATCGGCAGTTCGGCACGGGGTAACGACGCCCATCAGACCATCGAGAGGGGGAGGCAGACATGCCCCTTGGCATCTATGTGGCCGTTCTGGTCCTCTCCGGGGGCCTCACCCTGGCCCTCACTCCCCTGGCGATCCGTCTCGGCGAGCGTCAGGGCTGGGTGGATGTGCCGGGCGGGCGCCGGCGCCACGTGGGAAGCGTCACCCGCATCGGCGGCGTGCCGCTGTTCCCGGCCTTTGCCGCTGCCGCCGCCCTCAGTCTGCTGGTCTCCACTAACGACGCCCTGGAAGCGACACGCCTCCAGGGCGTGCTGCTGGGCCTCGCCATCGTGTGGATCATGGGCTTTGTCGACGACCTGGTAGAGCTGCCGGCATGGGCCCAGTTCGTGGGGCTCGTCGCGGCGAGCGGGGTGGCCATCGGCCACAAGGTGTTCATCGAGCTGTTCAACAACCCCTTTACCGACCAACAGATCCAGGTGGGCTGGTACCTCATGGTGCCCCTCACCATCCTCTGGCTAACGGGGATGACCTCCACGGTGAACCTGGTGGACGGGTTGAACGGCCTCGCTGCGGGGGTGACCGCGATCTCGGCCCTGGTGCTGTTCGCCCACATGCTGCGCCTCGGTCAGTACAGCGTGGCGGTGCTCCCCTTGGCGCTCCTGGGCGTCTGCCTGGGGTTCCTGCCGTTCAACTTTGGCCGGGCTAGGATATTCCTGGGAGGCGGGGCGCACCTGTTGGGCTTTGCCCTGGCGACGCTATCCATTGTTGCTGGGGCCAAGGTGGCCTCGGCGCTCCTCGTGGTATGGCTCCCGCTGGTGGATGCGGTCTGGCAGGCCTACCGGCGCTGGCGGCGTGGCGGCCCCATCGGGCACGCCGACCGCGGCCACCTCCACTTTATCCTCCAGGACATGGGCTACCCCACGCACCGCATCGTGCTCCTGTACTATGGGGTGACGTTGGCCCTCGGCGGGGTGGCGCTGCTCGTCTCCTCGCGCCTCCTGAAACTGGCCATCCTCTCCGGCGTGGCGGTGATCATCCTCGTGGCCCTGGCCCTCCTGGCGCGCCGCGCGAACCGAGAAGAGGCCGCCCATCCCCAGACGGGGGAATAGGCTCCTCGCCGCGAGGCGGGGGGCGTGGCTATCCCCGTCCGCCGCGGACGTAGCCGCGCTCGGCAAGCAGTTCGGCAATAGGGGCCGTGTCCTGGTCGGCCCGCACCGTGGCGAGGACCTCGCCGGGGCCCTCGATGGCGGGCTCCGTCTCATCCCGCCGCACGACGATCTTGGGCAGGGGCAGGCTCTTGTAGCCTTCGACGAGCACGACGTCCAGCCCCTCGGGCAGGCGCGCGAGCGCCGCGTCGAGGCGCAGCTCCTCCGGAGTGCGCTCGATGTAGGCAAACTCCTCCGGGCCGGCGATCCCCACGACGTCGGCGCCGGCCCGGGCAAAGCGCCAGGTGTCGGTGCCCTCTCGGTCCATCCGTATCCGGCTTCCCGCGTGCTTGAGCACCGCCACGCGCAACCCCCGGCGCTTGAGCTCTCCGACGAGATGCTCGATGAACAGCGTCTTGCCGGCGTTGTGCCAGCCCACCACGGTGACGAATGGTACATCAGCCACTGGAACGCCCCTTCCTATCGCTCGCCCCTCACTTGCGCGCCAGAACCCCAAAAGCCTGCGGGCGCGGGCGCACGTCCCGGAACCCCGCCTCCCCCAGACGCTGCACGACCCCGCGGGTCACCGAGCGTCCCGACTTGCTGTCCGGGTCGCCCACGTAATGGAACAGTCTCCCCCCGCG
>JAAZBQ010000678.1 GCA_012513725.1 Chloroflexota bacterium | reverse complement strand
TCCGTGAGGGCCAACGCATGGTCTTTGTCCACGGCGGGAGCCACCGGACGAACGTCGTCGCCGAGGCGCTGGGCCACCCACCAGAGTTCGTCACCTCGGTCAGCGGCTTTACCAGCCGGCGCACCGATCGCGAAACACTGCGCATCTTTGAAATGGTCTACTGCGGCGAGGTGAACAAGGGCATCGTCGAGATGCTGCAGGCCGAGGGCGCCAACGCCGTGGGCCTCTCAGGGCTCGACGGGCGCCTCCTGGAAGGACGGCGCAAGGAGGCGATCAAGGTTGTCCAGGATGGGCGCCGCCGGGTGATCCGAGACGACTATACCGGGACGGTGGAGCGCGTGAACACGGCGCTCTTGGCGCTCTTGCTGGACGCCGGCTACCTGCCGGTGGTCACCCCGCCGGCCATCAGCACGGAGAGCGAGGCGATCAACGTGGACGGCGACCGGGCGGCGGCCATGATCGCCACGGCGATGGGCGCCGACACATTGGTGATCCTGTCCAACGTGCCTGGCCTCCTGCGCGAGTTCCCCGACGAGTCCACCCTGATCCGGCGTATCGAGCCGGCCCGCGCCGGTGAGTTCATGGCCCACGCCGAGGGGCGCATGCGGATCAAGGTCCTGGGGGCGACGGAGGCCCTGGAGAATGGCGTCGGCAAGGTCATCTTTGCCGACGGGCGCATCGAGAACCCGGTGCGGGCCGCGCTCGCCGGGGAGGGCACGGTGATCGGCTAGGTGCTGCATCGACGAGACCGCGCAGCTCGAATCCCGCGAATGACAGACGAATCTTGGGAATAGCGAAGAGGACCACGGATTACACGGATGGACGGATGGACGGATGGAACGGATAAAGGATTAGGGACGAGGGAGACAGCGCGGCGATGCCGCCGGGCGTCGCCGTGCCTGCCGGGTTACGCGCTCTCGCCCCAGTAGCCGCCAGGACGGGCGTCCTTTTCGTAGTCATCTCCCCTCTTCCATCCGCCCATCCGTGCCATCCGTGATCCTCTTCCAAAGGAGGCTTCACATGACCACCATCGAGACGGAAAGCCGCTACCGCAGCGGCGTGGAATCGCAGCGCGACGTCGTCATCGTCCGCGGGCAGGGGGCGCGCCTGTGGGACGACGCGGGCCGGGAGTACATCGACTGCGTCGGCGGTCACGGCACGGCCAACGTCGGTCACTGCCACCCGACGGTGGTGGAGGCCATCCGCCGCCAGGCCGGGACGCTGATCATCTGCCCCACGGTGTTCGGCAACGACGTCCGCGCCCGCCTCCTCGAGCGCCTCGTGTCGCTGGCGCCGGGGAACATGGAGCGCGCCTACTTGGGCAACTCGGGCACCGAGGCCGTCGAGGCGGCGCTCAAGTTCGCCCGGCTCTCCACCGGGCGCCCGGGGATCGTGGCCGCCAAGGGATCGTTTCACGGCCGCAGCATGGGGGCGCTCTCGGCCACCTGGGAGCCAAAGTACCGCAAGCCCTACGAGCCCCTCGTCCCCGGCTTCCAGCACGTGGCCTACAACGACCTGGCCGCCATGGACGAGGCGATCGGCGAGGACACCGCCGCGGTCATCCTGGAGGTAGTCCAGGGCGAGGGCGGCGTGAACATCGGCGACGGCGACTACCTGTGCGCCATACAGGACCTCTGCCGCGAGCGGGGCGCGCTCCTGATCGTCGACGAGGTCCAGACGGGGTTTGGGCGCACGGGCCGCATGTTCGCCTGTGAGCACCACGGCCTCGAGCCGGACCTCATGCCGGTGGCCAAGTCGATCGCCGGCGGCGTGCCGATGGGCGCCTGCCTCATCGGGCCACGGGTCGAGAACCTCCAGCC
>JAAZBQ010000677.1 GCA_012513725.1 Chloroflexota bacterium | reverse complement strand
TCCCTCATCGCGGCGGGCTACTGGCCCCGGGGCGAGAACGGCATCCCCGGGCGCCGCTTTTATGTCAAGGGCACCGACGAGGCGCGCACCCACCACGTCCACGTCTTTGGGGCGGACAGCCCGGAGGTCGAGCGGCACCTGGCCTTTCGCGACTTCATGATCGCCCACCCCGCCGAGGCGCAGGCCTACGCCCGGCTGAAGGAGGACCTGGCCGCACGCTTCCCCGAGGACGCCGAGGGCTATGTGGCGGGCAAGGACGCGTTCGTGCAGGAGCGCGAGGCTCGGGCGTCGGCGTGGCGGCGGGATCGCGAATCGTAGCCCAATCGGGAGGACGGCGGCAGCAGGAGCGGACTGAGGCGCTTGCCAGGGGCCGGGGAGGGGGTATACTCCCCGACGAATAGGATACGCGCCACGAGGGGGGTCGGCGCGCCCGCGGAGGTGTGCGGGTGCGTGCGGCCCCTTGGCGTGTTGCGGCGACGACACCACAGCCCCATCCTGGAGGAGCGCCGATGACCTCGATTCCCCAGACCGTCCTGGACCTCGTAGAACGGTATCACCACAACCGCGACCGCTACCGCCGCCCCGACTATAACGAGACCCAGGTGCGCCGAGAGTTCATCGACCCCTTCTTTGGGGCCCTCGGCTGGGACGTGGCGAACACCCGCGGCGTGGCGCCTCAGTATCGCGAGGTGGTCCACGAGGCCACCCTCCGCGACCGGGCGGCCCGCAGCGGCATGGTGGCGCCCGATTACGCCTTTCGCGTGGGGCCCGAGCGCAAGTTCTTTGTGGAGGCCAAGAAACCGGCCGTCGACATCCGCACGGATCCCTCCCCCGCCTACCAGTTGCGCCGCTACGCCTGGACGGCCAAGCTGCCCCTCTCCGTCCTTACGGATTTCGAGGAGCTTTCGGTCTACGATTGCCGCTTCAAGCCGGCCCAGGGCGATAGCGCCGCCAAGGCCCGGGTGGTGGCGCTGAGCTACGAGCAGTACCCCGAACGGTGGGCCGAGATCGTGGGGCTGCTCGGGCGCGAGGCGGTGTGGCGGGGCGATTTCGATCGTTACGTCGAGTCGACCCGGGCCAAGCGGGGCACCCAGGCGGTGGACGACGCCTTTCTCGCCGAGATCGAGGGCTGGCGCGTGGCCCTGGCCCGGAACATTGCCCTGCGCAACCCCTCTCTCTCGGTGCGCGACATGAACTATGCCGTGGGCAAGCTGATCGACCGGCTCATCTTTTTGCGGATCTGCGAGGACCGCGACATCGAGCCCTACGGCCAGCTGCGGGAGGCCATTGATGGCAGCGACGCCTACAACCGCCTCCTGGCCCTGTTCCGCCGCGCCGACGATCGCTACAACTCGGGACTCTTTCACTTTGGCAACGAACGGGGCCGCAGCGAGCCGGCCGACACGCTGACACCCGACCTCATCCTCGATGATCGCGTGCTCAAGGAGATCATCTCCGGGCTGTACTATCCCGCCAGCCCCTACGAGTTCTCGGTGTTGGGGACCGACATCCTAGGCAACGTCTACGAGCGGTTCCTCGGCAGCGTCATCCGTCTGACGCCGGCCCACCGTGCCGTGGTGGACCAAAAGCCCGAGGTGCGCAAGGCCGGGGGCGTCTACTATACCCCGCAGTACATCGTGGATTACATCGTCGAGCACACGGTCGGCCCCCTGCTGGAGACCAAGTCGCCGGGCCAGGTGGCCAACCTCCGCATTCTGGATCCGGCCTGCGGCTCCGGCTCGTTCCTCCTGGGGGCGTACCAATACCTGCTGGACTGGCACCTGCGCTGGTACACCGAGCACCCCACGGCGACGCCCCGGCGCGAGGTGTACCCGGGCCCCGACGGCGAGCCCCGCCTCACCACGGCCGAAAAGCGGCGCATCCTGCTGAACAACATCCATGGCGTGGATATCGACTCCCAGGCCGTGGAGGTCACCAAGCTCTCCCTCCTGCTCAAGGTGCTGGAGGACGAGACGTCGACGAGCCTGCAACTGGCGCTGATGCCCGAGCGGGCGCTCCCCGACCTGGGGCGCAACATCCAGTGCGGCAACAGCCTGATCGGCCCCGATTTCTACGACGGCCAGCAGATGGCGCTCCTGGGCGAGGACGAGTGGGAGCGGGTGAACCCCTTTGACTGGGCGCAGGGCTTTCCCGAGGCGATGGCCGCGGGCGGGTTCGACGCGGTGATCGGGAACCCGCCGTACATCCGCATGGAGACCTTCAAGGAACTGAAGCAGTATCTAAAGCAAAACTACGCGACCCACGACGAGCGGGCCGATCTGTACACGTACATCATTGAGCGTTCACATACACTGCTATCATCGCGCGGCATGTTCGGCATGATCGTGTCAAACAAGTTCCTTCGCGCCAACTACGGCACACGGTTGCGACGGTACCTGATGGACAACACGTCTGTCACACACATACTCGACCTCGCGGGCCTGCCGGTGTTCCGAGGAGCCACCGTCCGAACCATCGTGCTCATCACGACGCGCACCTCCGACAGCACACAGTTGCTGTACTGCCCCCCACTTCCTGTAGAGGAGTTCTCGGCA
Source organism: Chloroflexota bacterium (assembly GCA_012513725.1). Classification (GTDB taxonomy): domain Bacteria; phylum Chloroflexota; class Anaerolineae; order UBA1429; family UBA1429; genus JAAZBQ01. The sequence goes on along the minus strand of JAAZBQ010000677.1, from coordinate 170 downwards.
GTAGAGGATGGAAGGCGGACGCTGGCGGAGGCTGCGAGAGCTCATCAGTACAACATACCTGCGGCGGTCCTCGATCGACCAGTCTGGAGCTTCCGTTCCGCAGAGAACGACGCCCTTCTGCAAAAGATCACGCGGGCATTCCCGCCCTTGTCTGAGCGCATTGGAGGTGA
>JAAZBQ010000676.1 GCA_012513725.1 Chloroflexota bacterium | reverse complement strand
CGCCCGGGAGACCATCGCCGGGGCGCGCTACCTGGTGATGCAGTTCGAGATCCCCCTGCCCGTCGTCTGCGCGGCGATCGAGATGGCCGAGGAACTGCAGGTGCCGGTGATCCTGAACGCCGCGCCGGCCCACGGCATCGACGCCGACATCCTCGGGCGCGTGCCGTACGTCATCGTGAACGAGCACGAGGCCGAGTTCCTCACCAGCATCCAGATCGTGGACCTCGATTCGGCGCGGCTGGCCGCCCGGGCGATGCACACCATCGGCATCGCGCATCCCATCCTCACGCTGGGCGGGGATGGCGCGCTCCTGGCCACCCCGTTGCGGACGATCCACGTCCCCGCCCGACGCGTGGAGGTGGTGGATACCACCGCCGCCGGTGACGCGTTTGCCGGTGGGCTGACCGTCGCCCTCCTCCGGGGGGAGCCCCTCGAGGACGCAGTGCGGTACGCCACCTGCGCAGGCACGCTGGCCACCACGGTACTCGGCGCGCAGCCGTCCCTCCCGTCGGCCGAGCAGGTAGAGGCGTTCTGCCAAGGGGGCGCACGCTGAGCGCGAACGCCTCTGTCGTCGGCGTGATCGCCAACCCCGAGGCGGGCAAGGACGTACGCCGCCTCATCGCCCACGGCGCCACCATCGACAACCAGTCCAAGGTCAGCATCGTGCGTCGCGTGCTGGTGGGCCTCGGCGCCCTGGGGCTCGAGCGCGTCCTCCTGATGCCCGACCGCCAGCGCCTCGGCGCGCGGGCCCTGCAGGGCCTGGCGTCGCGCCCGGAGCCGATCCCCCGGGCCGAGGTGCTGGACCTGCCCGTCAGCGACGAGCCGGCGGATTCATCCCGGGCCGCCGAGGCGATGCGCCGCGCCGGCGCGGGCTGCCTGGTGGTGCTGGGCGGCGACGGGACGGTGCGGGTAGTGGCGCGGGGCGCCGGCGAGGTGCCCATCGTCCCTATCTCGACGGGCACCAACAACGTGCTGCCCGCCGCCGTAGAGGGCACCGTGGCCGGCCTGGCCGCCGCCGCCGTAGCGCTGGGACTCGTGCCGCGGGAGGCAGCCGCCTACCGGCACAAGCGCCTGGCGGTGTGGGTGGACGGCGAGCCCGTCAGCGACGCCCTGGTGGACGTGGCCGTCCTCGCCGGGCGCTTTATCGGCTCCCGGGCCGTGTGGAACATCGACGCGCTGCGGCAGGTGGTGGTAACGAGGGCTTCGCCCGCGGCGATCGGCATCTCGGCCATTGCCGGGGTGGTCCGGCCGCTGGCTCCCCAGGACCCCCGGGGTCTGGCGCTGCGCCTGGCGCCCGACGCTCCGCGCCGGGTGTTGGCCGCCGTGGGTCCCGGGCTCGTCGCCCGGCTGGGCATCACCGAGGTCCGCGAGGTGGCCATCGGCGAACGGGTGGACGTCGTCTCGGAGCGCCCCCTCGTGCTGGCCATGGACGGCGAGCGGGAGATCGCCCTGCCCGGCGAGGACACCGCCTGGCTAACGCTGCATCTCGATGGCCCCTGGATCGTCGACGCCGCCCGCGTGATGGCGGCGCTGGCCGCGGGTGGCCACCTGACTATATGGGAGGCATCATGACGATACGAGCGGATTTTGCCATCATCGGCGCCGGGCCGGGCGGCTATGTGGCGGCCCTGTGGGCCGCGCAGCAGGGCGCGGAGGTGGTGTGCATCGAAAAGCGACGTTCCGGCGGCGTGTGCCTGAACGAGGGCTGCATCCCGACCAAGGCGCTGGTGCGCACCGCCGAGATCTATGCCCTGGCCCAGCAGGCGACCAAGTTCGGCGTGCAGACCGGCGAGGTGGGGCTGGACTGGGCCAAGGCCCAGGGGCGGATGCGGGCCGTCGTCGAGCAGGAGGTGCGCGGGGTCGAGATGCTCCTCTCCCGAGCCGGCGTGCGGACGATGATCGGCAGCGGCGCGTTTCTGCGGCCCGATATCGTCTCCGTCCAGATGGAGGACGGGCAGGAGACGGTGCAGGCCGAGCACGTCCTGATCGCCACCGGCTCGCGGACGGCGCAGATTCCCATCCCGGGCCTCGACGGCCCCGGGGTGATCGACCACTGGGGCGCCCTAAACCTGGAGGCGCTGCCGGAGAGCATCTGCATCATCGGGGCGGGGGCCATCGGGCTCGAGTTCGCCAGCATCTTTTGCGAGATGGGCGTCGACGTGACGCTGGTCGAGATGCT
>JAAZBQ010000087.1 GCA_012513725.1 Chloroflexota bacterium | reverse complement strand
GCAGTCGCCCAGACCATCGCCGATCACTTGATGCCTCCGGCGGACGTGCCGATCGAGAGCCGCTGCCTGTACGACGCGGACACCATCGACGCGAACATCGGCCTGCCGGCGTTCGTGCGCAACATCTACATCCACCTGCACTACCGCGACGCTCGCAAGCGCCCCGACGAGCCCGACACCGAGACTCTGCTTCGCGACGCGCCGCAAGAGTATCTGGTGCCCTATATCCGCGAGCGGCTGCCCGATTGGTCCGCCGGGAAGCGACGCGACTTTGTCCCCAAGCTCCTGACCACTGCGGCCGTCGACGTGGCCGAGCGGCGGCTCGCGCGGCTGGAGGGCGTCTGGACCCGCCTCCGCGACGAGCTGGACGACTGGCCGACCCAGTGCGTGAATGGCTGCCTGGGCGTGGTGCTCCAACTCATGCGCCACCGCGACGAGCCTTCCATCGATGGGGAGGTGGCCGGGCTGCGCGAAGCCTGGCTGCCCGCCGGCCCCCGCACGGCTGACGCAGCCGAACTCGTTCGCGATCTGGACGCCGAGGTCCGGGGCGCCGAGTAGCCAGAAGAGGGACGCAGAGACGCAGAGATACCGCGCTGGCGAGGCGCTCGGTGGCGGACTCCTCTGGGCAGCGGTCTATGCGCGGTGGACTTTTAGCCTATCCCTCTGCGCTGCGCCTCTGCGTCCTCCTCTGCGTCTCTGCGTCCCTCTTCCTCCCGGCGTTTGTGCCGAGGTACCCGCGGTGCTAGAATGCGGCCCACTCTACGGCATCCAGAAGGAGACATGGCCAGACCGATGCAACGAGCGGAGGTCCACGTGCCCAAGCGTACCTGGGCGTCGGCATCCCGGTCGGTGAGGGAGCTTGCGGCGCGGCCCGCAGCCCTGCTGGCGGGGACCGAGCGCAAGGTGCTGGCCCTCCTCGCGCTGCTGGCACTCGCCGCGCGCTGGAGCGTCCTGGACCTGGCGCGGGTCGATGCGCCGTTGCTACGCTCCCTGCTGGCCGGCGCCGCGTTGGCCCGGGGCGAGGCGTTCCCCCTCGTCGGCGCCCGGACCGGCCTCGGCCTGCACCATCCCCCCTGGCTTACCTACCTCCTGGCCCTTCCCGCCCTGGTGAGCCGCGATCCGCGCCTGGCGTTGGGCCTCGTGGCGGGGCTCAACATCGCCGGGCTCCTGGGGCTGTTCGTCACGACCCGCCGCTACTATGGGTTGCGCGCCGCCTGTGGCGCCGCCATCCTGTGGCTGGTGAACCCGTGGACCGGCCTCCACGCCCAACAGGCCAGCCCGGCGGCCCTCCTGGCGCCCCTGGCGGTGGTGGTGCTCTACGGTCTGCTGCGGGGGTCCGTGGACCGCGGCCCCTGGGGATGGGCCCTGGCGACCGCCGGGCTGGGGGCCATGGTGGCCGTCTCGCTGTGGGCGCTCGCGGTGGTGCCGGCCTTCCTGATCGTCCTCATCGTGTACCATCGACGGGTCGCTTGGGCGCACGCACTGTTCGGGGCCTGCATCGGCCTGCTCCTCCTGAGCCCCTGGCTGTACGAGGGGAACCTGTCCCGCTACACCGCGGTGCGCCAGGCCGTGCAGAATGCTCTTGGCGCCGAGATGCCGGCTGACGACGCAACGGCTGCCGCCGCTCCCGAGCCCCTGGAGGGTGAGCCGGCGCCTATGGCGGAGCCGGAGACTTTGCGCGCACCGGGCGTTCTGGACGTCGTGCGGCACGCGCACTCGGGGGACGGGATCGACCGGGCCCATGGGGCGCCGGCGCCGGAGGTGCCCGGCTGGCCGGGGGCGGCGCGCCTCGAGGCCCTCGGCGGTTGGTTGGTCGTAGCAGGGCTGACCGCGCTGTGGCCGCTGGCGCTCAGCACGTGGGGCCACTGGCGCGCCCGGCGCGACCCCGCCATCCACCTGGTGCCGGCGGTGCTGGCCTGGGGAGGCGTTGCGGCGCTGGCGATCGCCGCGCGTGCCCTCGCGCCGTTGGAGCCCCGGACCGACCACCTGGCGGCGGTGCAGCCCGTGGGGTTCTTGGCCTTGGGCATCGTCATGGACCGGCTGACCCGGGTGGTGGCGCGGCCGACGGTGTGGCGCCAACGCCTGGCGACGGCCGCCAGTGGGGCGCTCACCGTGGTGCTGGCCGCCGTCGTCGCCTGGCAGGGCTATGCCGCGTTCCACGCCCAGCGCTACGCGGCGCGCCGGGATGTGGTGTCCTCTGGAGACGGGGGCGAGCACGTCGCGCTGCCCCTGCATTTCTGGCGGACGACCGCCGACCTTCTGCGGCGGCAGGCGGAGGACGCCGGCACGTCGCAGGTGTGGCTCCTGTGCGAGGGGGACCCGCCCGAGTCCGAGGCCGCCATCCTCGAGTACCTGCTGGCCGGGCGCCCGCGGCTGGTGACCATGGGACCCGGGGCGTTCTTCTTGCCTGCCGGGCGCGCCGGCGTCTACCTCAGCCTGGGGGAGCATATGCCCGGTGGCGTGGGCGTCGGGCCGGTGCCGGCCGAGGATCGGGGGCTGGTCCTGTCGCCCGGCGCCGGCTATGAGGCCCGCGTCTCGGTGGCCGAGGCGCGGGATGTCGGCGCGGCCCTGGCCGACATGGACGGCGAGACGGACGTGGCACTCGACGGCGGCTTGCAGGTGCTCGGCTACGATTGGCCCGCCACTGCCGCTGCCGGCGAGGCCGTGCGGCTGTCCACGTACTGGACGTTTGGCGACCTGAGCGCCGACGAGCGGGACCACGAGCACCGTGTCCTGGTGTGCCTGATGGCCGACGGGGCCGTGGTGGCCGAGAGCAGGGGCCTGGGCCTGCCAGAGAAGCACTGGGCGGAGGGCTACCTCCTCCAGCGCAAGCACGAGATGGTCCTCCCCGACACCCTCGGGGGCGGCGAGTACACGCTGGCGGCGAGCGTCTTCCGCGTAGGAGAGGCTCCCGCCGAGCCGACGCCCCTTGGCCAGGTGCGGGTGAGTTCCGCCAACGAGTAGCGTGCCGTTACGGCTCATTTGACATTCTCGACCAATAGTCTATACTTAGTCTCGTGAAGTGGAGCGCCCCGGCGAACGCCGGGCAACGCTAGGGTTCAGAGAGAGATCGGCGCGGCTTGAGACTCACACGATTCCGGCAGATACCACTCCGGCGGATCATGAGTATCCGCCTGACTGGTATCTGGTATAGTTCGCACTGAACCGCCCGCTGCTTTGCTGGGCGGTTTCTTGTTGCCAAGAAAGGTTCGGAATCGGTAGACAGATGAATAATGCATTGCGAGTACTACCCCTCGGAGGCATGGGGGAAATCGGAAGAAACTGCCTCGTTTTGGAGTACCAGGACAACATCCTGGTCATAGACGCGGGAATCATGTTCCCGTCGGACGACATGCCCGGCGTGGACCTGGTCATCCCCGACTTTCAGTATCTGGTGGAGCGGCGGGATCGGGTGCGCGGCATCATCATCACCCACGGTCACGAGGACCACATCGGTGGTCTCCCGTACCTGCTGAGCGAGGTCAAGGCGCCGGTTTATGCCACGCCGCTGACCCGGGGCCTGATCGAGGCCAAGTTGCGCTCCCGCGGGCTGAGGGATACTGCGGACCTGCACACCCTGCGCCCCGGCGACGAGGTCGACCTGGGCCCGTTCCAGGTGACGCCGTTCCACGTGAACCACTCGATCCCCGATGCGGTGGGCTTTGCCATCCGCACGCCGGTGGGGCTGGTGATGCACACGGGCGATTTCAAGATCGACCACACGCCGCTGGACGGGCGTCCGATGGATCTGGGCGAGCTGGCCGTGTTCTCTTCAGAGGGCGTGCGGCTGCTCCTGTCGGATAGCACGAACGCCGAGTCGGCGGGCTACACCGCCTCCGAGAGTCAGCTGGAGGACACGTTCCAGCAGATCTTTGGGCGCGCCAAGGGGCGCATCGTCGTTGCGACGTTTGCCTCGCTCCTGTCTCGCGTGCAGCTGGTCATCGAGACCGCGGCGCGGTTTGGGCGCCGGGTGGCCGTGGCGGGCCGCAGCATGGAGGAGAACGTTGCCATCGCCGAGGGGCTGGGCTACGTTCGCTTTCCCGAGGGCGTCCGGGTGCCGCTCCATGAGATCGGGTCGCTGCCCGATGAGCGGGTCTGCATCCTGGCGACCGGCTCGCAGGGCGAGCCGAACGCGGCCCTGGCGCGGATGGCGGCCGGCAACTTTCGGAGTGTGACGATCCGTGAGGGCGACACCGTCGTCCTGTCGGCCAAGGCCATTCCGGGGAACGAGACGGCCATCTACCGGAACATCGATGGCCTGTTCATGCGCGGGGCGGACGTCATCTATGGTGAAAAGGCCGGCATCCACGTCTCGGGCCACGCCGCCCAGGAGGAACTCAAGACCATCCTGAACCTCCTGCGGCCGCAGCACTTTGTGCCTGTGCACGGCGAGTATCGCATGTTGCACCTGCACGCCCGGATGGCCCACGAGATGGGCATCCCGCAGGAGAACACGACCATCCTGCGCAATGGCCTGCCGTTGGAGCTGGATCAGCGCACGGCTGCCGTAGGCGAACGTGTGGACATCGAGACGGTGTTCATCGATGGCTCGGTGGTGGGCGACGTGGGCGCCAGCATCCTGCGCGACCGCGTGGCGCTGGCTCAGGACGGCTTTGTCGTCGTTCGGGTCGCGGTGGATCGGGCGTCGGGCCAGTTGCTGGCCGGCCCCGAGATCGCAACCCAGGGCTTTGTCCACGCGCCGACAGCGGCGAGCATGCTGGAGACGGCCGAGTCGGCCATTGCCGATGCCGTGCGCGGCAACGGCAACGGCGACTCCTCGCTGGCAGCCGAAGACATCAGCCGCCGCGTCAAGCGCCGACTGGAGAACCTGTTCTACGATGAGACCCGGCGCCGCCCGGTGGTGGTGCCCATGGTGACCTACGCGTAGGGCATCGCGAGGCGAAAGAGCCCCGGCAGACCATTTTCGGTCTGCCGGGGCTCTTTTTGTGTGCGGGAATAGGGCGAACGCCTACATGGGTAGCGCGATCGGCTGCCCCTCTTGAGAGGAGCGATAGGCGGCCAGCACCACCTCGAGCGCCTGGCGGGCCGCCGCGCCCGTCACGGGTGGCTCCTTGCCCGACAGCACGGCATCCACAAAGCCGGCGACCATCGCCTCGCGGCCGCCACGGCCGCCGGGCACCTGGATCTGCTGCCAGGTGTTCGGCTCGCCGCCCTCGGGCGGCTCCGCCAGGTAGGCCATCACCTGGCCGCCCAGGATCAGCTGCCCCCTGGTCCCGAACACCCGGGTGCCCCGGATGTCGCCGTGCCCGCCCCCTCGCAGCGCCGACCCGGCATGGATACTGCCGATGGCCCCGTTCGCAAAGCGGATCACCGCGCCGACGGTGTCCTCCACCTCCACCTGGGTGGCGAGGGTATCCACCTGGGCGTAGACCGTCTTGGCTTGGAGACCGGTCACCCAGTGCATGGTGTTCAGATCGTGGATGGTGTTCATGATCAGCACGCCGCCGCCCGCCTGGTCCTTCTTGGTGCGCCAGTCCGTATGCACGCGCTGGCTATAGCCCCCCTGCCAGTAGGCCGCCGGCTTGTCTCCCAGGTAGGTGAGCCGCACCGACACGATGTCGCCCAGCAGCCCGGCCCGGACGAGGTTTCGGGCATAGTTCAGGTTCGCGTCGGTCTGGGCATAGAACGCCACGCCCAGGGCCACGTCGTGCTCGCGGCAGGCGGCAATGAGGGTGTCCGCATCGCCCAGGTTCGTGGCGATCGGCTTTTCCATCAGGATGTGCTTGCCGGCTCGGGCTGCGCGGACGCCGATGGGCACGTGGAGATCGTGAGGCGTGGCGACGTATACGGCGTCGACGTCGGGGTTGTTCAGGACGTCGTCGACCTCTGTGGTGGTCGGTGCGCTGTACATCTCCGCCAGGTCGCGCAGGACCTCGGGGCGGGTGTCCATCAGCATGGCAATGGAGGCATTGTCGGTGGCGCCGATGGCCATGCAGGTATCCACGGCGACTTCGCCGCAGCCGATGATACCGATTCTCAACTCAGACGACATGGGTACGGACTCCTCTGGTGCTTTCCTGGGCAAGGCTTACCTGTTGGTCTTGTGCTCCCACGCGTATCGCACGGATGGCGGATGGATCCGGAAGCCGTCGCCGCTCAGGCTGGTCGGCGGACCGGGCCGCACTCGACTCGTGCGTCGATCCACCGACAGGCCTACGTCTCCCCATCCGGGGGATTCGTGTGGGAGTCCCTCGGCGTACAAGGCGGGAACCGACAGAATCGGTCCAGCATGAATGGGTCTGTCGGCCATTGTAGCCGCAGAGTGGGTCGGGGTTCAAGTCGCGGCGCGATCTACAGGTCGATGCGCTCTACCCCGGGAAAGCCCAGGACATAGTCGGCCCCCAGGGCCAGCGCCGGAGTCCGGTACCCCGGGGCCACCCCACCCCGCGCGACGCGGAGCGCGGCGTCCAGGGCGACCAGCGCCGTGAGGGTGTACGGCTCCGGGCAGCGCAGGAGGGCCGCCGCCGTGTGCCCCGTGTCGTCGGACGCTTCGGCCCACACGAGCGCCCTTCCGCGCTGCGCCCGTGTGGAAGGGCGGGGGCGGAGCAGCCGGACGGCCGGTCCCGCCACGTGCTCCCAGAGGCGGGCGGCCGGGGGCCAGCGGAGCAGCCGCGTCGCCCGCAGGAGGGGGCCCAACGCCGCCGATCCCATATAGTAGGTGGTGATGTGGGGAATCCCCGTGGTATGAAAGGCGCTGACGAGGTCGGCCAGGGGCACGCTCACGGCGTGGGCAGACGCGTCACCGAGGGGTATCCGGCGCCGGCGCCAGCCCGCGGGCACCCACACGAGGCGCCCTTCCCGCCGCACCAGACCGCCCCGGGGTGCCGCCTCCACCATGGTCAGCGCCGTGCCCCGCGACACGCCGGCCACGCCCTGCACGGCGATCTCCAGCCGGGTGGCGTCTGGCAGTCGCTGCGCCACGTACAGGGCGAGGCAGTCGCTGGGCACCACGTCAAAGCCCACGCCGGGCAACAGCGTGACGCCGGCCGCCGCGGCCTCTTCGGAGCGGCGCCGCAGGCCCTCGAACGTGGCGTGCTCTCCCGATACGTCCAGGTAGTGGATGCCGGCGCGCAGGCAGGCGTCTACCAGCGGCCCCTCGGTCCGCGAGTAGGGCCCCGCGAGGCTCAGCACGGCGCGTACTCCCTCGAGCGCCTCGGCCAGTGCTGCGGCGTCCTCCAGTGCGGCGACGCGGTAGGGGAACCCCAGTGAGGCGGCCTGGCGGCGCAGCCGTCGGGCGTTCCGGCCGGCCAGGATCAGGGGCGCGCCGGCGTCCGCAGCGGCCCGGGCGATCAACGAGCCCGTAAAGCCGTACGATCCGTAGAGGAGCAGTTCGCCGTCAGTCCCGGTCACAGCGCCCACCGCGCGCTTCCCGCCGAGATCGGCCGATGCCCACGACCTCCCCCATCGCTGCCCGACGGTCCGGCCGCCCTAAGCAAGGGCCAGCGCCGGCCGCAGGTCCCGTGCCCAGGCCTCGATGGCGGCCCAGTCGCGCCAGTCTCCCGTTTCCTTCCCGGCAAAGCGCATAAAGGGACGCAGGTACCAGGGGTTCTCGGGAGAATCCTGTAGGGCGCCACCAAAGAGACCCACACTCACCGGCCGGACCTCGGCAGCCACCACCCGCCAGGGATCGATAAAGGCGGCGGCCGTCTTGCGCGTCTCGGCGGTGTCCTCCTTCATGGTGCCGCACACCACAAAGTAGGCCACGGGCAGGCGTCCGAGCGCTTGCTGGTGCTGCCGCAGGAAGCGAAGCACCTGCCCGTGCGTCTTTCCGGCGTGGACACAGCTGCCCACGATCACCGCATCGTACCCGTTGACGTCGTGCGCCTCTTTGGCTGGGCGCACCTCGACGGATACATCCCCGTCGCGCAGAGCCTCGCCGATGGCCTTGGCCACTCCGGCCGTCGAGCCGCTACGCGTCGCATAGGTCACCAACACCCGCTTGCCCATGTTCCTGCACCTCCCCGGCGTCCAGCGAACGCCTGTAACGGCCGCAGCGCCGGGCATCCGTACCGGTGCCCTCGCTTACCGGCCGAGAGACCACAGCAGCGGAACCAGCCAAGACACTATTGGGTGACTCTATCGGCATCCGAGACAAAGGGGCGCCCGTCGCGGCGGCAGAGCCGGCGGATCAGGTCGCGCCCCGAGGAGACCGCCGTGGGGATCCCCAGCATCCCCTCGGCCCACTGGCCCACCATGTGAAATCCGGCCAGCCCGGGCAGGGTGCGGCTGACGCCCCGGACCATGCCCAGGAGAGGGTTGCCGGGCGGCGACCAGGGTTGCAGCCCGCGCCAGTTCGCCGTGTAGCGCTCGGTGGTCAGCGGGGTTGCCACGTCAACCACCTCGACGTCGGCGCGCAGGCCAGGAAAGCGTGCGTCCAGGCGCTCGATCACCGCCTCGGCCAGGCGATCCTTGTCCTTCCGGTAGCGGGTCGGATCCTTGGCGAGGTCCTTCCAGTAATCGTAGCGGCCGTCGATGGCGACCTTGACGGCGGTCTTGCCCGGAGGCGCCATCCCGGGGTCAAAGGCATAGATCTCCACGTCGAGCCGATCGTGGGGCTGGCCGCCGAGGACGACGGGCTCATCGAGGAGCAACGTCAGCGCGTGGGGCTCGTGGGAGAGATCGCGGGCGACGCCGAGGCTCACGTGGACGCCAAACTGCTGCATGGCGGATGGGCTGGCATAGTAGCGGCGCAGGCGCTCGTCGGCGTACTCGCCCCCAAGGAGGTCAAAGATCGTGCTGCGCCCGTCGCCTGCCGAGACGACCAGGTCGGCGCGCTCCTCAGAACCGTCCTCCAGGCCGACGCCCACGGCGCGGTCGTTCTCCACGATGACCCGGGTCACCCGGGCTCGGTAGCGGATCTCGCCGCCGAGATCGAGGTAACGCCTCTCCATCGCCCTGGCCAGGGCCAGCGACCCGCCGGCGGGCCATCCCCCCGTGCGGCCCGTGATCTGCGAGTAGATGCCCAGGTGGGCCAGCATGGGCGCCTCGGGGATCGAGTACTGGATGTAGGGAAGGGCGCGCCGCAGGAACGGGTCGCGAAAGCGCTCGGCGTAGGCCCCCTGGGTGGCGCGCACCGAGCCGATCAATGCGCCCAGATGCGGCACCACCGTGCGCAGCGCGCGCATCGGCGAAAGGAGCGACAGCTCAAAGGGGCGCAGCGCCTCAAACTGGCGCACGGCCCGCACATAGGCGCCGATCGCGGCGCTGTCCACCGGCGAGAGGGCGTGCAACTCCTCCTCGACCCGGTCCAGGTCGGCGTACAGCGTCAGCGCCCG
>JAAZBQ010000675.1 GCA_012513725.1 Chloroflexota bacterium | reverse complement strand
TCCAGCCAGTCTTTGGTGAGGGGCTGGCCGGCCTCGGCCTGTTCGTGGACGCGCTTTTCGAACTCGGCGAACATCGTCTGGCGGAACAGCGTGGCGCGAAAACTGTCCAGGTAGCGGTCCACGAGGTAGGCGCGGGCCGTGCGGTCCTGGGTGGTCTCCATCAGGTGGTGGTTGAGGAGCGCCTCGTTGGTGGTGGAGGCCACCTCGGCCACCAGGATGCGATAGTCGGCCAGGTGGTAGGGCTGGGCGCGGTTGGAGTACAGGCTGTGCATGGAATGCCCCAGCTCGTGGGCCAGGGTAAAGACGCTATCGAGGGTGCCGGTGTAGTTCATCAGCATGTAGGGCCACGAGTCATAGCACCCCGACGAGTAGGCGCCGGAGCGCTTGCCGGCGTTCTCGTAGCGATCGACCCAGCCGCCGGTGAGCCCCCCGCGCGCGGTGTCCAGGTACTCTTGCCCGAGGGGCGCGAGGCCGCGGAGGACGACCTCCACCGCCTCGTCGTACGTGTGGCGCATGGCAACCTCGGGCAACACGGACACATAGTTGTCGTACATGTGCAGCGTGTCGACGCCCAAGAGGCGCTTGCGCAGCGCCATGTAGCGATAAAAGGCGGGCAGCGCATCGTGGACGGCGGAGATCAGCGCATCGTACACCGACGTGTCCACATTGTCCTCAAAGAGGGCGGCGGCCAGCGCAGAGGGGTGCCGGCGCGCCCGGGCCTCAAAGATGTGGGCCTTGACGGCGCCATCCAGCGTGGCCGCCGCGGTGGCGCGGTTGCCCGCCCACTCTCGGTAATAGGCGTCAAAGGCGGCCCGGCGCACGTCGCGGTCGGGGCTCTCCTGTAGCTCGATGAACGAGGCATGGCTCAGCCGGCGGGCCTGACCGTCGGCGTCGGTCACCTGAGGCAGGCGTGCGGAAACCTCGACGTTCTTGAGCACGCTGTAGGCGCGCTGGAGGGCTGCCAGGGGCTCCGAGACCATGGCCAGGAGGCGCTCCTCGGGGGCCGAGAGGGTGTGCGGCTTGGCCCGCAGCAGGTCGCGCAACCAAAAGGTGTAGGGTGCCAGCGCCTCGCCCTTGAGCCAGCGGGCCATCGTCTCGTCGTCGATGGCCAGGATCTCGGGGCCCAAAAAGGCGCCCGCCGAGAGGAGGGCCGTGAACAGCGACCGCGCCCGGTCGTAGAGGCCCTGGAAGGAGCCGTTATCCAGATCCTGGTCGTTGGTCAGGTGGGCGTACACGTATAGCTTTTCCATGCGGCGGCTGGCGTCGAACCAGGTGGACAGCGCCTGGGCGAGCACCGTATCCGCCTCGCCCAGGCGCCCGGCGAAGGCCGCCACGCGCTCGGGCAGCGCCTGGGCGTCGGCATAGTCGGTCTCCCAGGCCTCCGTGTTGGGATACAGCGGCTCGAGGTTCCACTGGTCGCCCGGCGGTACCTCGGAGCGCGGTCTGGCGTCGCTCATGTGGACTTTCTCCCATGGGTCGGGCAGCAGGCCGTAAGGGGCGCGGCGGGCTGCGGGTTGATCTGACTGTCCGATCCATTGTAGATGGGCGCGGCGGGGGCGTCCACCGGGGCGAGCGCTCCTCAAGAGTTGACAGGAGACCCCCTGCTCCCGTAGACTATCCGCATTATGCGAATAGTTGCGACGGCCGGATGGTCGTCGCGCGATCGGAGGGGTCATGATCGCCTTTGGGCCGGTGCCCTCGCGTCGGTTGGGACGCAGTCTGGGCATCAACAACATACCCGCCAAGACCTGCAGCTACTCGTGCGTCTACTGCCAGCTGGGCCACACGCACCCCATGCGCGTGCGGCGGGGCGCGTTCTATCCCGCTGCCCGGGTGGTAGGGGAGGTGCGCGAGGCCGTCGCAGCGGCCGAGCGCTCCGGAGAAGGCATCGACTATCTCACGTTCGTGCCCGACGGGGAACCCACGCTGGACGCCGGGCTCGGCGAGGCCGTCGACGGGGTGCGCGACCTGGGGATCCCGGTGGCCGTCATCACCAACGCCTCGCTCCTGTGGGATGAGGAGGTGCGCCGGGCGCTCCAGCGCGCCCAGTGGGTGTCGGTCAAGATCGATGCGACGGCGGAGGAGGTCTGGCGCCGCGTGGATCGGCCCCACGGGGCGCTGCGCTTGCCGGCCATCCGCGAGGGGCTGTTGGCGTTCGCCGCCGAGTACACCGGCACGCTGGTGACGGAAACGATGCTCGTCGCGGGGCTGAACGATGGCCAAGCGGCGCTGGAGGGCGTGGCGGAGTGGTGCGCGGCGCTCCAGCCGCAGTGTGCGTATGTGTCCGTCCCGCTGCGGCCGCCTGCCGAGGCCTGGGCGCGCCGTCCGGAGGAGGGAGCCATCGTGCGGGCATACCATATCTTGGCACAAGCGGTGGGACGCGTAGAATGCCTGGTGGGACATGAAGAGGGCGCGTTTGGCGCCCTCGGTGAGGCGGCTGCCGGCCTGCTGGACATTACCGCCGTGCACCCGATGCGGCGCGACGCCGTCGAGGCGTACCTGGCTCGCGCCGGAGGCGAATGGTCCGTTGTGGTGGACTTGATGCAGGAGGGAGCGCTGCTCGAGACGCACTATGACGGGGTTACCTTCTACAGCAAGCGTTTGCGATAGGTAGCACATCATGCTGCACCAACGCTCTGGCATAGCGAATGCACACACGAACTTTGGAGATCGGGACATGGGGGCAAAGATTCGACTGCTGGTGATCGCGGTTCTTTTAGTCACCCTGGCTGCCTTCCCGGGATACGCACGCGGCGAAGGGCGCGTCGGGGTTACCATCGACACTTTTGCGGAGTCTGGCGCCGTGCCGGCGCCGGCCGGCCAGGGCGACGTAACAGACACGGACGAGGACGCCTGTTCCGACTGCGCCAGGGACCCCCTCGCGCCGGACGCCCCGCAGTCCGAGTTCCC
>JAAZBQ010000674.1 GCA_012513725.1 Chloroflexota bacterium | reverse complement strand
GCGCCTCCACGCCGGGATGATCATCGGCAACTCGCTGATCACCAGCCGCGGGGTGCCCTGCGCGGGGGAACTGGACCTGAAGAACTGCCTGGCGATGTTCATCATGAGCCGCCTCGGCGCGGGCGGCTCCTTTGCCGAGTTCCACCCGGTGGACTTTGCCGAGGATTTCGCCCTGGTGGGCCACGATGGGCCCCACCACCTGGCCATCGCCGAGGGGCGGCCGGCGCTGCGGCTCCTTTCGGTGCTCCACGGCAAGCGGGGCAGCGGGCCCTCCGTCGAATACACCCTCAAGCAGGGCCCCATCACCATGTTGGGGCTCACCCAGACCCACGCCGGGGCGTTCAAGATGGTGGTGGCCGAGGGCGAGTCGATGCCGGGGCCGATCCCGGCCACCGGCAACACGAACACCCGGGGGCGCTTTCGGCCGGACGTGCGCACGTTCCTGGAGCGCTGGACGATGGCGGGCCCCACCCATCATTTTGCCCTGGGGATCGGCCACGTCGCCGAGCAGGTGGAGCGCCTGGCCCACTGCCTGGGCATCGAATGCGTGCGGGTGGCCTGAGCCGCCCGATGAGCCGCCGGGAATCCATTGGAGAGGAGACCGAACCCATGACCCCGACCGTCCCCCTCGCCGAGCGCTACAAGCAGAGGGTCCTCGACGTCCTCCGCGACCTGATCCGGCTGGATACGACCAATCCGCCCGGCAACGAGACCGCGGCCGCCCGCTACCTCGCCGACCTCCTGGCGCCGGCCGGCATCGAGACGGAGGTCGTCGAGTCGGCCCCGGGCCGGGGTAACCTGATCGCCCGGCTGCGGGGCACGGGAGAGGCCCAGCCCCTCCTGTTGATGGGCCACCTCGACGTGGTGGCCGCCGACCCCGCCGAGTGGCGCTACCCGCCGTTTGCCGCCGAGGTCCACGACGGGTTCGTGTGGGGCCGGGGCGCGACGGACATGAAGAACATGGTCGCCGCCTGCGCCGTGGCGATGCTGGCCCTGGCCGAGGCGGCGCCGCGGCTCAAGCGCGATGTCCTGTTTATGGCCACCGCCGACGAAGAGCACGGCGGGCGGATGGGCATGGGCTGGCTGGCCCGCGAGCGCCGCGACCTCTTTGACGTGGCCTGCGCCCTGAACGAGGGGGGCGGCGACACCGTGCGGGTCGGCGGGCGCGTCTACTATACCTGCCAAACCGCCGAAAAGGGCGTCTGCCGCACGGTGTGGACGGCCCACGGCCCCGGGGGCCACGGGGCACGCCCCCGTGGCGACATCGCCACCCAGGTTCTCGCCCGGGCCCTGGCCGGGCTCGGCGACGGGCACCTGAACCGCCGGGTGGCCCCGACGATGGCCGAGGCGCTGCGCCTGATGGCCGCCGACGTGGCTCCGGCCGAGCGGGCAGCGGCGGAGGAGTACCTGGCGAACGAGCAGGCGGAGGAGGCCCTGCGCGCCGTGGGGTTTGATCGGACGGCCGTGGAGCGCACCCGGTCGCTCTTTTACGACACCGTCTCGGTGACGGGCCTGCGCGCCGGAGATCCCGAATCGATCAACGTCATCACGGCGACGGCCACGGCCTATACCGACGGGCGCATCCTGCCGGGGCAGACCGATCGCGGGCTGCTGCAGGCCCTCCGCGAGCGTGCCGACGGGCAGCTGGACGTCGAGGTGTACCGGCAGCAGTACTCGCCGGGCCTGGAAGCCCCGGCGGATGCCCCGATGTTCCGGCTCATCTCCCAGGTCGTCGGCGAGCGCTGCGATGGGGCGCGGGTGGTGCCCTGGATGTGCGCCGGTTCCACCGATGCCAAGCATCTGGCGCCCCTCGGCGTGCCGGTATACGGGTTTGTGCCCAGCCCAGCGCTGCCCGAGGGCCTGGCCGGCGCGGGGGCCCACGCGGTCGACGAGCGGCTGTGGATCGAGAGCCTGCCCTTTACCGTCTCAACGCTCCACGAGATCGTCTATCGCTTTTGCGCGTGAGGCCTGTGCCTGCCCGCTAACGCACGTGCACACCGGCGGGGGTACGCCGGTGTGCACGTGTCGGTATAGGAGGCCGAGCAGTGAACCGCTAGAGGCGCATCTCTAGACGGCTACGCTGGCGTGGTGCTGCGCAGCGTCTCGGCTGATCCAGCCATGGAGTTCCTGGGCAAAATCCTGCATCGAGTCGGCGCGGATGGCGCTGATCGCCTCGCGCTCCTCAAAGGTGAGGGGAAAGCCGCTCAGGGCGGCTGCTGACCGAGAGAGGAGTGCCTGGCGGAACTTGGCGTCCACGATCGCGGCGCCGACGATGTGCTGAAGCGTCTCGTGCATCGTGAGTCTCCTGATGGCGAGCGGTCGGGGCGCTCAGGGCACCGTGGCCTGCTCCGGCTGGGGCGTCGCTGGCGCCATCGCCCGCTGGAAGAACCAGCAGACACCCAGGGCTACCACCACGTCGCCCACGCTGAACACCGACGAGATCGGCAATGTGTCCGGTATTACCAGGATATCGCTCAGCACCCACAGCAGGGTCTGCTCGCGGGGCAGCAGGATGTCCTTGGTGGCCAGGATGCGGGAGCCGACCTCTCCGGCCAGGGCCAGGTGCCCGAGGCCGGCCTGCTCCAGCGCGTCCGGCGCGATGGGCATATAGCCCCCGTTGCTCGCCATGGCGAGGTAGTTCATCGCCAGGCCCGCGCCGATGAGCAGCATCCCTGGTGTGTGGCGGTTCAGTACGACCACCGCCACGAGGGCGACGTACGATCCGGCAAGAAACAGCGCGCCCAGGCTCCACGGTCCCGTCCCGGTATGATGCGGCAGGTAGATGACGACGGCCTGGATGGCCAGGGCCACGATCGCTAACCAACCCGCGCGGAACCGAACCTCCCCGAGCGCGCTAATCCGTCCGCCCCTGATGAGAGCGGCCAGCAGTGCGACAATGAGCGCTACCAGTAAGATCATGGCCTGTCGGGCTGCCTCTCGGCACTACCCGAGAGAGGGAATCAGCCGGCACCGCTCCCACCGTAGGCGGCCGGTGCGCCGCTGGCCAACACGAGCGCTGCAACCGAGAGGACGACATAAACGACGGTGAAGAATGTCTTGCGCATGATGCCTCCTGGAACGTGGTACTTGTTGATGCTTACACGAGCAGTATAGCAGACCGCTCTCACGAAACACTCACGAAACACTCACGGTTTGGCGAAAAACGGCCGGTTCTGCCCCAATCTCGCGAGGAATTCTGGGAAGGCGCCCGGCGCGAGGGATGGTCTGAAGAGGCGGGTGCGGGAGGGAAGGGGGTACTCCCAAAGAGGGCAGTGTCCGGCAGCGGAGCGTCTAGATCTCCGTCCCCGCCTGGACGGCCCGGTACAGCGCGAGGGTCTCGGGGCCGGGCTCTGCGCCCAGCTCCTCCTGCAGCATCCGCTCGCACTCCTGGAACTGCCGGATGGCCCCCGCCCGGTCGCCCCGCTGCGCCCGGCAGCGCATGATGCCCCGGTGGGTGCGCTCGTCATAGGGCTCCATCCGCCGCGCATGGAGCAGCACCTCTTCCGCCTCGTCCCAGGCGGCGCGCTCGAGCAGATACTCGCCCTCGTGGATCAGCAGGCGCAGCATGGCGGCGTGGAGCCGTTCCCGCTGCCCTACGGCCCAGTCGCTGTCCAGCGTCTCCATGAACGGCGTCCGGTACAGGGCAATGGCCTCCTGGCGGGCGGCATGCGCCAGGTCGTCGTCGCCCTCCCCCTGGAGGGCCAGACGCTCGAACACGGCCACGTCGTAAAAGACGTCCAGCGCGGGGTTCAACCGGTACACCCCACTGCGGTGCACCACGACGTCTCGGTGAACGGCGCTACGCATGCGGTACAGCGTGGAGTGAAAGAGGCCGTTGCCCCGTTCCTGGCTGATCTCGGGCCACAGCATGGCGATGGCCTGGTCGCGCCGGAGCCCTTCGGGGAGGGAGAGGAACAGGAACGCCAGGTGTCGGGCGGAGGTGGATTCCCAACTGGTGACGGGCTGGCCATCCCGGAGGACGCGCTCCCCGTCCAGCGCCCGGAACTCCAAGCCGTGAACCTGGCGGCGGGCGCGCGCCGCCGTGCGGGGCGTGGCAGCGGGTCGCGCCAGGCGGGCGGCCTCGGCGAGGAGGCCGCCAAAGTCGAGCCCCGCATACCCCTCGCGCTCGGCGTGCGCCAGGAGCGTCTCCAGGGCGGGGGCCTCGGCCACCAGGAACTGTGTGGTGCCCAGCTGGGCGGCCAGCCCGCAGACCTCGGTGAGCTCCGCTCGCACGGTCTCCTCGTCGCCCTCGGCCAGCGCCACGCCGGCCAGATACAGCCGGGCGCGGGCCACGTCGCGGGTGGCGGCCACCGCGGAGAGGGCGTCCAGCGCCTCCCGGAGGGCGCTTTCGGCGGCGGCGAGGTCTCCCTCGGCGAGCAGGAGCGCTCCCCGGGCCAACTGCGCCAGGCCGGCCTCCGGGCGCATGTCCTCCCGTTCGGCACGGGCCAGGGCCTGGCCGATGAGGGAGCGCGCCTCGGACCGATCGCCGCTCAGGCGCAGCACGTCGCCCGTGGCGTTCAGCACGTACACGTGCAGCGGCGGCAAGTGCGCGGCGGCCGCCACTTGCTGCGCCTCGCGGTAGGTCTCGATGGCCTCCGCGTAGCGCTGAGTGTCGCGGTACAGGTCGGCCAGGCTGGCCAGCGCATAGGCCAGCGAGCGGTTGTCGGAGACCCGGCGCGCCTTGGCCAGGGCCTCGTGAAAGTGGTCCTCCGCCTCGGTATAGTGGCCGAGGTGGTGGTGGACCATGCCGAGGTTCTGGAGCGTGAGGGCCAGGGTGCCCTCGTTGCCGGTGCGCCGCCAGTAGTAGAGGGCTTGCTGGTAGTGGTGGCGGGCCTCCAGGAGGCGGCCCTGAGAGACCTCGGCGGTGCCCATGTCCAGCGCGATGTAGGCGGCGTTGGCGTCATCCGCCGTCGAGCGCGCGGCGTCCAGGGCTCCGGCGAGCTCCTCCAGTCCTCGGTCGTACCGGCCCAGCAGGCAGTGGCAGATGCCGATCTCCCGGGAGGCCTGCACCCGGGTCAGGGCGTCGCGGGCGCCCCCCACGGCCAGCGCCTCGCGGCTGGTGGCGATGGCCTCCTGGAGCCGACCGCGATAGCGCTGCACGACGGCGACCTGGGTGAGGGTCCGTGCGGCGCCCACCTCGTCGCCCCGCGCCAGGAACGCCCGCCGGCACTGCTCGAGGAGCGCGGCGGATTCCGGGAGTTCCCCGGCCTCCGTGTGCAGCTTGGCGCGAAAGAGCGTCAGCGCCGGGTGCTCGGCGAGCACCGCCGGGGGCAGCGCGTCGATCCAGGCCTTTAGTTGCTCCCATTGGCCGCTGCCAAACGATTCCGGAGCGATGATGGCCAGCGCCTCGGCGGCCTGCGGGTAGGCGTGCGCCTGCACATAGCCCTCCACCGCGGTGCGCCACTCGCCGCGCTGGGCCATCAGGCGGGCGCGCTTGAGGCTGAGCGCCCGGTAGCCCTCCGGATCCTCGTGTTCAAAGCGCGCCACCAGGAATTCCCGAAAGATCTGATGGTACTGGTACCAGGCTCCTTCGGCGTCCAGGGGGATGGTGAACAGGTTCTGCTCGGCGAGCTCCCGGAGGATCTGCCCGGCATTCGTGATGCCCAGCAGGGCGTTGCAGAGGGCCGGGTTCATCTCGGCAAAGAGGGCCGAGCCGGTCAGGAAGCGCTGCACCTCCGGCGGCTGCCGGGCGAGGATCTCGGTGGCCAGGTAGTCAAAGACGCCGGCGTTGGCGGCGGCCATCTCCAGGAGGTTGCCCGTGGCTCCCGCGCGGCTGGCCTGGGCGGCCAGGAGGATGCCGGTGATCCAGCCCTCGGTGCGGTGGGCCAACGCCTCCACCTGCGCGGCGTCGAGGTTCTCGTACCCCAGGATGCCCAGCACGCGGGCGATCTCGGCGGGGAGGAAGCGCAGCTCCTCGACGCCGAGGCCCACCACCTCCTGACGGGCCGCCAGGCGGGTCAGGGTCAGCCGGCGGGGGATGGCCCGGGAGGCCAGGATGAGGTGGCAGTGCTCGGGAAGGTAGCGTAGGAGCCCGTCCACCAGGGCGTTGACGGGCTCCGAATCGATCACCTCGTGGTAGTCATCCAGGATGATGGCAAAATAGCGGTCGGTGTGCTCTTCGATCTCGTGGATGAGCAACCGGACGAGGGGCTCCACGTCCTCGGCGGGTCCCTGCCGGTTGGCGAGGTAGCCGAGAACGGCGTCGCCAAAGCCGGGAAAGCGCTCGTGGATCGAGGCTACCAGGTACTCGACAAAGGTGAGGACCGCGGCATCGTTGTGGTCCAGGCTGTACCAGCAGATCGGCAGGTCGGCATCGTGGGCATAGTCGATGAGGAGCGTCGTCTTGCCATAGCCGGCGCCGGCCGAGATGAGGATCAGTTTGTGCTGGATGTTGGCGTGGATATAGTTCACCAGCCGATCACGCCTCAGGAGCGAGGGCCTGAGGCGTGGCGTGCGCACCTTGGTTCGGATAAGGGGATATTCTGTCGGCATGGTCGCACGGCGTACACTAGGCTGCGAGACCGGGTGCGATTATAGTAGCATGTCGTGGCGGGCCTGACAACTCGAGGGTGTTGGGATATTGTGCGTTGTAGGCAAGCGGCATTGGGCGAAGGTTTGGCGGACGGGATGGATATCGGGGCCTTTTTAGCCCATCATGTGTTGTTCAGCCATTTGGACCCCAGAGGCCTGGCCGACGTGGCCGGCCGCGCCCTGGAGCGGCGCCTGGCGCGGGGCGAGGTCCTGGCGCTGGAGGGGGAGCCGTGCGAGGCGGTGTACCTCGTGGTCGAGGGCCGCGTGCGGGCGCTCAAGATGTCGCCCCAGGGGCGCGAGCAGGTGGTGAACGAACTGCGGGCGGGGCAGATCCTGTACGTGGTGCCGGCCCTGGACGGCGGGCCCCTGCCCACCACCTCCCAGGCGGCCACCCGCGCCACGCTCCTGGCCTGGCGCGTCGGCGACTGGCTGGAGCTGCTGGATCGCTATCCCTCCCTGGAGCGGCGGCTGCTGGTCGATTTCGCCGGGCGGCTGCGGCGCTTGGCGGATCTCGTCGGCGAGCTGGCCCTGTACTCGGTGCCGGAGCGGCTGGCTCGCCTGCTCCTCGAACTGAGCGAGGAGCCTCCCCAGCGGCGCCTGACTCAGCAGGAGATGGCCACCCGGCTGGGCACCGTGCGGGAGGTGGTGGCGCGCACCCTGGCGGGGTTCCAGGCCCGGGGGTGGCTGATGGTGGACCGCGGCCGCATCGAGATTCACGACGTGGAGGCCCTCCGCGACCTGGCCTCCCGCTGAGCGCCGCATGGGCACATCTGCCACGGATGCCACGGATAAACGGATGGAACGGATCGGGGAGGAAGGGTAAGCAGTGGGGCGCACGCGCCGACCCATGCGGTTCCTGCGGCCATGCCTCCCGGAGGGTGCGGCGCCGTCCGGCAACCGGTGTAACCTATATCACAGCCCTCCGCGGCGTGCGGGCGTATACTGGGCCCGGAAGCGCTGACGTTGTGCCGAGAGGACCGGAGGATGAACGCGACGGCTCAACCGGAGATCGACCGGGACGCCTGTGACCTGTGCGGCGAGTGTTTGGCGGCCTGCCCGACGGAGGCCCTCAGCATCGTGGCCGGTCGCCTGGAGATCGACCTGGAGCAGTGTGGCTACTGCGGAGACTGCGAGGACGTGTGTCCCAAGGGCGCCATTCGCCTGCCCTACCAGATCGTCGTGGTGACAGAGGATTCGGCAGACTAGGAGCGGTGCCGCCGTCGTCAGGCGCGCCGCGGGAAGGAGCGTGGGCATGGTCACAGAGATCGGCCGGGGCGTCTATTGGGTGGGGGTGGCGGACTGGGCGTTACGCCAGTTCCACGGCCACGAGCTGTCCACCCTGCGGGGTTCCACGTACAACGCGTACCTCATCGTCGACGAACGGGTGGCCCTCGTGGATACCGTCTGGGATCCCTTTGAGGACGAACTCCTGGCCCACATCCGCGAGGTGATCGATCCGGCCAAGATCGACGTCGTGGTGGCGACCCACGCCGAGCCCGACCATTCCGGGAGCCTGCGGGCCATAATGCGCGAGGCGCCCCAGGCGGACCTCGTCGTCTCCCGCATGGGGGTCGATAGTCTGGGCGGGCACTATCACCAGCCCTGGAAGTACCACGTGGTGGGCACCGGCGACTCGGTCTCCCTCGGCGAGCGGGACCTGCAGTTCATCGAGGCGCGCCTCCTGCACTGGCCGGACACCATGTTCGCCTACCTGACCGGCGACAACATCCTGTTCTCCTCCGACGCCTTTGGCCAGCACTATGCCACCGCCTTTCGCACCAACGACCGGGCCGATCAGCGCGAGCTGTACGAGGAGGCCCTCAAGTACTATGCGAACATCCTGACCCCCTTTGGCGCCCGGGTGGAGCGCAAGATCCAGGAGATCCTGGAGATGAACCTGCCGATCACCGCGATCGCCCCCTCCCACGGCGTCATCTGGCGGGAGAACCCGATGCAGATCGTCGAGCGTTACCGGGAGTGGGCGGCGCAGACGCCGGAACGGCGGGCCATCGTCCTCTACGACACGATGTGGCACGCCACCCGGCGGATGGCCGAGGCGGTCGGCGAGGGGTTGGCCGAGCGGGGCGTGCCCCACAAGCTCTTCCATATGGCCGTCAGCGACCGGAACGAGGTGATCACGGAGATCTTTCGCTCCAAGGCCGTGATCATCGGCTCGCCGACCCTCAACCGCGGCCTGTTGCCCACCATCACGCCGATCCTCGAGGACCTGCGGGGCCTGGGCTTCCAGCACAAGATCGGGGCGGCCTTTGGCTCCTACGGCTGGAGCGGCGAATCCACCCGGGAGATCGAGGCCCACCTGGAGCGCAGCCACGTGACGAAGGTGGCCGACGGGGTCAGCGTCAAGTGGCAACCGACGGAAGAGGACCTGGAGCGCTGCCGCGACCTGGGCCGCACGGTGGCCGACGCCGTGCTCGCCTGAGGCCGCGCGACCTGTACCGATAGAAACGGAGATCGAACCACTATGGTAACCCGGAACATCGTGCACATCGACGAGGAACTCTGCAACGGCTGCGGCCTGTGCGTCACCCCGTGCGCCGAGGGGGCCATCGCCCTGGTGAACGGCAAGGCCCGGGTGGTGAGCGACGCCCTGTGCGACGGGGCGGGGTTCTGCCTCGCCGTGTGCCCCACCGGCGCGTTGACCGTCGAGACCCGCGAGGCGGCGCCCTTTGACGAGGCTGCCGCCCACGAGCGGATGGCGGAGCGGGGCGAGGTGCACATCGCCCAGCGCTGCTTCCGCTGCGACACCGGCGAGGACCAGGCGGTGTTGTTGCCCTGCCGCAGCCAGGGGCAGAGCCTGTGGGTGTGCACCCGCTGCCTCCCGGCTCTCATCCACGGCTAGGGCGTTCATTGACTACGGATTTCGCCATCCAGCGGGAGGGTGGCCCTCCCGCTGGATCGGCGGTTCTCTAGACGCAAAGGATTGCGATGGGCAGCGTGACCGAGTTCTATGACGCCCTCAGCGTGGATTACGACCTGTTCGTCGACTGGCCCTCGCGGTTGGCCTACGAGATGCCCCTCCTCGAGGAGCACCTCCGCCGGCAGGGGGCGCGGAGCGTGCTGGATGTGGCCTGCGGCACGGGCCAGCACGCCATCGCCCTGGCCCAGGCGGGCTATGAGGTCGTCGGGGTGGACGTGAGCCCGGCGATGATCGATCGCGCCCGGGAGAACGCCGCCGCGGCCGGCGTCGAGGCGCGCTTTGCGGTGCGGGGTTTCGGAGAGTTGGCCGGCCTGGGCCGGCAGTTCGACGCCCTCCTGTGCCTGGGAAACTCGCTCCCCCACCTCACGGATCCGGCAGCGCTGGCGGAGGGCCTGGCCGATTTCCACGCGGTGCTCCGGCCGGGCGGGGGGCTCATCATCCAGCAGCGCAACTTTGACCGCGTGCTGGCCTGCCAGGAGCGCTACATGCCGCCGCAAGCGGCGTCCCGCGGGGCGGACGAGTGGCTGTTCGTGCGCTTTTACGATTTTGACGGCGCCGACCTCACCTTTAACATCCTGCGCCTGCACCGGCGCGACGGGGAGGGCTGGGAGTGGCGGGCGGAGGCGACGGACTTGCGCGCCTGGCGCACCGAGGAGCTGCGACGTGCCCTCGTCGACGCCGGCTTTGCCGAGCCCGAGACCCGCGGCAACCTCGCCGGGGAGCCCTACGACCCCGCCACGAGCGGCGACCTGGTGCTCCTGGCTACCCGCCGGTAAGGGGCGCTAGTGGCTCAGGGCCTGGTCGGCCAGGGCCGCCGCCTTGGCCAGGGCCTCCTCGGGGCCCGCCACGCCGGATGTCGACGCCAACAAGGCCTCCAGAAGGTAGTCCTCCACCTCGGGCCAGGCCTGCATCCCCGGCTCGGGCAGCGTGTACGGGGCGATCTCGAGGAACTGCTGGCGAGCCACCGGCGAGCGGGCGAAATGGTCCGCCAGGAGCCCGCCCGCCGACGCGGAGAGGGGCAGGTAGCCCATCCGGGCCCACTGCGCGGCCTGGCGGGGGTCGGTGAGGAAGCGGATGAGCAGCCAGCCGGCCAGCTGGCGGGTCTCGTCGCTCCGCAGGATGCACAGCCCGTCGCCGTAGGAGAGCGCCGTGGCCGCCTCGGATCCGGCGCGGCGGGGCAGGGGCACCTGGCCCCACGCGTCGATGCCGTTCCCCGCGGCGCCGATGGCCCGGCGCAGCTCCTGGAGGTCGCCGGTGCTGCCGCTGAGCAGGGCCACCCGCCCCTGGGCAAAGTCCGCCAGCGCCTCGGCGGCGGTGGTGTAGGGGCGCGCGGCACCCCCGGCGGCCAGGCGCGCCACCAGCGCCAGCGCCTCCGTCCCCCCGGCTTCGGCCAAGGCGGCGCGCCGCCAGTCGCCGGTCAGGAGGGCCTCTCCCCCGCTCACGAGCCAGGCCGCCGCCAGCCGGCCGGTGGGCACATAGCCGTACCCCTCTGCCTCCGTGTGCTCGGCCACCGCGCGGCTCATCGCCTCGAACTCCTCCCAGGTGGCGGGAGGCCGCGTATAGCCCGCGGCGCGGAGGAGGTCCAGGTTGTACCACAGCCCGACGGCGTGCTGGGCATAGGGCCACAGGTAGCGCCCGCCGCCCTCCGGGGGGAACCGGCCCCCCTGTCGTACGCCGTCAAAGAGGTCGCCCCAGGCCGCTTGCGACGGGGCCAACGAGGGATCGCGGAGGTAGGGATCCAACGGCTCCACCACCCCGCGCCGGACATAGTCCGCCACCGCAGAGGGCGCGGCCAGGGCGAGGTCCGGCCAACGCCCCTCCGCCACGCCCAGCAGGATCTCCCGGTGCAGGAGGCTCTCGCTCCCATAGGCAGTTGCCTCGACGCGGACCTCCGGGTGGATCTGCTCGAACTCGGCCAACAGCGCGTCCAGGGCCTTGCCCGCGGCGCCCTCGGGATCCAGCGGGTGCCAGAAGGTGAGCGTCACGCCGTCCTCCAGGGCGGCGAGGGGGTCGGCGGTGGGTGGCGGCGTGCGCTCCTGGGCCGCAGCGCTCGTCGGGTTGACGCTCGGCGTGGCCTCGGCGGGAGGCGCCGTCGGGGTCGGCGTCGGCGCCCGTCGGGTGGGCGTAGCGGGCAGCGAGGGGGTCGCCGGCGGCAGCGGGCGCAGGGTGGCGGGAGGTTGGGGCTCCGGCACGGCGGTGGGCGCCAGCCAGACGCAGCCCGCCGCGAGGAGCGGCAGCCAGATGGCCGCGAACAGGATGGCGGCCACCCTGCGGGGGTGACCGGGAGCACGGTGCGACATGGCGTCTCCGGTGTAGAGCGGTCGATGGCTTGCCCCCTCGGGGGGCTTGCCCCCTCGGGGGCGGGCGTTGACAGACCCCTCGCCCCGCCCCTATACTCCGGGGCCGCCATCACCTGGGAGCGTGATTGTGAACCTGGACCTCTCGGCTTTCTTGCAGCCCTTTCTCGTGTTATTCAGCCTCATCGCCGTCGGCGCCCTGGTGGCCCGACTGGGCATCCTGGACGGCCACGGGGTCGCCCAGTTATCCGCGCTGGTGGTGAACGTGACGTTGCCGGCGGCCATCTTTGTGGCCGTCGCCGCGGACCTCTCCCTGGACGTGCTGGCCTCCACTCCCCTCGTCGTGGCGCTCGGCGTGGGCCTCGGGGCGGCCACCTGGGGGCTGGGACGCCTGGCCGGCGGCGCGCTGGGGCTGGGCCCAGATCAGCGGCCGGTGTACGCCTTTGCGGCCGGCTGCACGAACACCGGCTTTTTGGGGATTCCCCTGGCGGGGGCGCTCCTGGGCCCCACGGCCCTGGTGGCCGCGGTGCTCTATGATTTCAGCACCACGATCAACGTCTTTACCTTTGGCGTGGCCGGCCTGGAGCGTTCTGCCTCCCGGCTGCACCTCGGCCGCCTGCTCCGCAACCTGCTGAACCCCATGTTCCTGGCCCTGGTGCTTGGGGTGGCCTGGGCGGTCACCGGTGTGCCCCTGCCCGGCGCCCTCCGGGAGGTGCTGACCCTTACGGGGAACGCTACCACCCCCCTGGCCATGATCGCCCTGGGCCACATGCTGTACGCCTCCCGCCGCCAGGCCGCCGCGCCGGGCCGCGCCCTGGGGGTACTGAGCGCCATCCGTCTCTTGTTGGCCCCGGCCGTGATGCTCGGCGCGGTGTGGGCGTTGCCCCTTTCCGCCGAACTCCGGGCGGTGTGCGTCCTCCAGGCCGGCATGCCCACGGCGAT